>JADBYT010000041.1 GCA_020402865.1 Bacteroidota bacterium
GGAGCATCCAAATATACCAGCAAGGCCACCGATTGGGAGTTGGTCTATAAAGAGCAATTTTCAGATCGTTTATTGGCACAGCGTCGGGAGCGAGAAATCAAGCAGAAGAAAAGCCGGAAGTATATTGAGTGGATCATAAGCTCAGCTGTCTAGAGCGCTTGCATGTCCCGGCTGCTGCCGGGAAAGAGGTCATCGGTTCGACTCCGATATTCTCCACCAAACGGCTCCGGTATTCCGGAGTCGTTTTTGTTTTAATTGATCATCAAAAAAGCAGGTCGCATACCTTGCGACCTGCTTTTTTACTGCCAACGAATTACGATAACACAGGCAGGCTACAACGTTTCCCGAAACACTTTCACCGCATTACCCCGCTCAAGCTGTTGATGACTCATCCACTGTGCCTGCTGGTGCATCATTATTTTCTCGCCTTCCATTACAGCTAGCTTTGCCTTCAGCCGTTCGCCAGCAGCTTTTTTGTTGAGGTGCTGCGAACGCTCGTCGGTTGCGGTTACACTTATGCCCGTGGGCTTATGTACGGCGCGCACAGCCGACTCTGTTTTATTTACATGCTGGCCGCCAGGGCCTGAGCTACGGAGGGTTTCGTAAGTTATATCGCTGTCGCGCCAGGTGGCAGCAGGCAAAGGGGCAAATACTGTAATACCGGCAAACCAGTTTTTGCGTTTATGCGTAGGGCGAAACGGGCTTTGCGCAACCCACTGTACCGGTCCTTCCCATGAGTCGCAAAAAGCGGCGGTGTTTTGTCCGCTTACACCAATCAGCGCCGAAAGCAGGGTGCGGCTTTCCTTGCCGGGTATTTCTTCGATCAGTTCGCAGGTTAAGCCGGCTTTTGTCGCCTCGCGCATAAACACACGTGCAAGCAGATACACCACACGCTCGCATTCGGCAGGGCCTTTGCCGGAGGTAATTTGTATAAGCTGTTCATGCATAGTTAATGGCTGTTTAAATCATTAAGCGGATTGATACGGCGCAATTTGCGTACATCACGCTTTTTGTTCTCCTTGTAGTTTCCATAATAATAGCCGTAAAGGAGTTTATAAATATGTGGCCAGAGACAATTTGCATCCAGATAGCCGTTAAGCCGAGCCTTGTCCGAATCGAGTTGTGCGCTTACGATGCGCCGGTGCGTAAGCATATTTGGCACTATCTTCAACGTATAGCGCCATGGCTCGGAAAACACATACACGAAATAAGATTTGCCTTTTGCATCAAAACGTTCGCGCTTTTCAAAAAACGATTTTTCCTTTTCTGTTAGAAAACGAGGTTGAACGAAACGACATTCGTGAATTTCTGCGAGGTGCTGAATGCGGTCTATATCAACTTTGCGACCATATTTTCTTCTTTTTCGTTTGAAGTCTTTTCTGTGACTGTACTGAATGGTGTTTATTTTTTCGAGCAGGGCAGAAAAGAAATCTGCCTTCGTGCCCTCAGCCACATCGGCTCTTAACACGAATATGCGCTTCCATCCACGTTGTACAGGCGGGAGTATGGGTTCGTAGCCAAGATTAAATATAGCCTGGCGAATCAACACCAGTTTCCTGTACATACCCAAAAGCGACTTGTCCCGCGCGATTTTTATTTTGCGGATTTTTGTTCTTTGAGTAATATACCGCCCCTTAACAGGTATTGATTTAGCAGCAGATTTTTTAGTGGTATATATTTCGGACATGATATATGTATAATGATTGGTTAGGCGTGTGCAAAAGCATACGCCGGTAAAAATTCATATCGTAGCTGCAAGCTGTAAAAACAGCAGCCCAAACGAAACTGATAAGTAAATGAAACCACTCAACCGCAGATTATGCGGCGTTGTGTGTGCGGGGTGTGAGAATTGTACTTTGCATAGCTGCCCTCCTGTTCTGTTTAGAGGGTGAATATCGGGGTGCAAATGTATAGCAAAAATGCAACGTGGTCAATACCTGCAACAAAACCAGCTGGCGAAAGCGAAGAATCAGCAGAAAGCAGGATGTGCTTTTCGTAGAAATGGGGATAAGAGAGAAAACCGGATGCAGGAAATTTAATGCAATAATAAATCACTAGTACACACTTAAATCAAACCTGCAAGATGACTACAAAAGTATTTATCAGCTACTATTTTGGCGACGCTTCATTCAAAGGTGAAGTTGTGAAATGGCTTAACGAGGCAGGAATTGCACATATTTCCACAGATAAAAATGATCTCCGCCCTGATGGAGCTCCTGCAGTAAAAAAAGCAATTGGCGATCAACTTGCCTCCTGCACACATTTGCTCGTACTCGTTGGTAATGATACGCACAACCGCCCAAGGGTGAATTATGAAGTATCGGTTTCAAACAACAAATCACGAGGCTGGGTTCGTCTTCCAAACAGAACCGGTGCAGCTCCGGAAGAGGTGCGAAACATGTTTCCCATAGAGTTCAGTAAACACGCAATTCTTAGCTGGCTGAGACAATAAGCGTTTTGCTCACTCAAACGCCACCGAAATCTTTTCCTGCTCAGCAGCAAGTATATTCAACGCTTTCGCCTCTTTACGCCAGCCGGCCACTGCCTTTTTCACTTCGCCCGCAATCTTATGTGCCCGTGCCGATTTCACACGGAAATACTCGGCCACACTCATCACCAGATCTGTGCTCAGCGAATTGTCCTGCTCGGAAATATTCAGGCTAAGTCCCTCGCCCCAGGGATTAGGGTTCATGTCATATGCCGGCGAAAGCCGCCAGCCGTCGGGCTGAAGCAGAAAGCCGTGATTACGCAGGTGATCATCGGTGTTTTTTACACATACGCTGAAGAGAATGCGGCGCCACAGCTCTTCCAGATCGGCATTTGTTTGCGCGCCGTAGCGCATCAGAAACTCGGCAATTTCCAGATAACTCACCCCGCTTTCATGCCCGGCACCATCCTGATAACCAAGCATGGTTAATGCTGACGCAAAGTGCCGCCGCCGGCCATTTTCCCTGTCGAAACGTTTTGATACATAGGTGTGGTGGCGATTGTTTAGTTTCAATGCCACTCCTTCGGCCACACGTATGCCTGCTTTTTGTGCAAGCTGGTTAACCACACACTCCCAGCCGCCCACATTCATATAATCGCCCGAACTGGGGAATTTGGCAATCCATAAATGCTTTTGCGGATCAATTACACTTGCTTTCGGTCTCGCGCCGCCCAGCGATGAGCCCGGATTCATGAGCATGTTCAGCAGCATTTCGCCGTGGTAATCTGCTTCGTCGTTTTCTTCAATGTATTTGCTGGCCGCCTGCAACTCGCGCAGCGCTGTCCATGGGGGTGTGGTAAAATCCTTGTCGTTGTTTACAAACTCGCCGTCAACATCTTCCTTAAAGCGAATACCGCCCACACGGTATGCATCAAACACCCCAAGCAGGTAATCCGACTCCGTAAGCCGCCGTGCCGTTCGCCCCTCTGTTTTCGCCCGCATGTTTTCGCGCCGGTCCATAAGCACACGCCCCCAGCGGTCAGGGCACGAATCCAGAAAAATGCCAAAGTTTGTTTTGCTGCCCGAAGGGAAATACCGTCCGCTGTACAAATTCAGGTCAGGATCAAGCATTACATACGCCCCTGATTGCAGCCAGGCTTTCTCATATTCAAACGAAAACACCTCCTTCCCTTTGGCTGCAATGGCAGTAAGCGTGCCCATCCGCACCGGATCGCCCTGCTCAAACCAATCGGCATATACATAAATCGTGCGATCCTGTTTCATATTCTTTACTCTTTGCATTTTCTGAAATGCAAATGCATAATAACAAACCAATTACTTTCTCCGCCGCCCGTTTTTGCCCGCAATACTAAGCTCCGCATCCTGAAGTTTGCGCCCGAGCTCATCGTTTGCGGCCAGCAACGCTATGTCGTTTTCAAGATTCAGCACCAGCATTACCTGCATGTAACTGCCCAACGATACGCCCGGAGCGCCCTTTTCAATTTGCCATAAGGTACTGCGGCTCATTCCGGCACGCTCTGCAACTTGTGCCGCCGATAATTTGCGCCGCAGCCGGGCCTGTTTAAGATTTTGTCCGAACTGCTTCGAAAGCCTGTTTAGCAGTGGTGGTGTGGAGTGTTTTCGCTCTTCCATTTTGTCCACTAATTTACACAAAAATACAACATTATGTCCAAATTAGCAAACAAAAAAGCCCGAATCACTTCGGGCTTTTTTAGGGATGGTGTAAATTATCCTTCGTTTTCTTTATCGAGATATTGCTGCACAATATCAATAGCATTCGTCACCACATCGCTCAGTGCCACAATAAATGCGCCTTCACGGGCGGTGCTTATGGCGTGTTTGATGGCTTCAATTTCTTTTGGAATGATTTCGTAGGAAATTTCCTTGCCTGAAGCTTTGAAGCCATCGAGAATGAGGCCGATGATTTCTTCCTCGGTGCGGCCGCGCAGGTGTTTTTCCTGGCGGATGATGATGTGATCGAACATGCGTGCGGCAATGGTGCCGCACTCGCGGATGTCTTCGTCGCGGCGGTCGCCCACGCCGGCAATAATGCCCACTTTATGCGGCGATTCCACATTTTGCATAAACTCTTCCACGGCACGGTAGCCGGCGGGGTTGTGTGCAAAATCAATCATCACATTAAAATGCCTGAACGCAAAAATGTTCATGCGGCCGGGCGTTTGTGCCGCGCCGGGAATAAACGTGGTGAGCGAGGTTTTGATGTCTTCGGTTTTGAAGCCGTAGAGATAAGCCGCCAGCGTGGCCGCAAGTGCATTGGCAATCATAAACCGTGCGCGCCCGCCCATGGTAAGCGGCACATGCGAGGCTTTTTCAATACGGATTTTCCAATCGCCTTTTTTGATGGTGATGAAGCCGCTTTCGTACACCGCAGCAATACCACCTTTGCGGCAATGGTTCACCACGGCATCACAATGCTCGTTCATGCTGAACAGCGCCACCTT
The DNA here is from genome assembly GCA_020402865.1 of Bacteroidota bacterium. Lineage (NCBI taxonomy): Bacteria > Pseudomonadati > Bacteroidota > Bacteroidota bacterium. The sequence goes on from JADBYT010000041.1 coordinate 4,912, forward strand.
GCAGTCGAGACTTTCCGAAATTTTGATGCACCACGGATCTTCTGCATTCAGAATTGCCCAGCCGTCTTTCTTCACGCTTTTCACCACCACACTTTTTACACGCGCAAGATCTTCAAGCGTATCAATATCATTCAACCCGAGATGATCTTCCTGAATATTGGTTATGATACCAATATCACAACGGCTGAAACCAAGGCCTGCCCGCAAAATGCCGCCACGTGCCGTTTCCAGCACGGCAAATTCCACGGTAGGGTCTTTCAGAATAAACTCGGCACTGTATGGGCCGGTGGTATCGCCCTTTTCGAGCATGTGGTTCTGCACATAAATACCGTCGGAAGTGGTGTAACCCACTTTGTAGCCGTTGTATTTCACAATGTGCGCCATCAGGCGCGTGGTGGTGGTTTTTCCGTTGGTGCCGGTAACGGCAATAATGGGAATGCGGCTGGGTTTGCCGGGCGGATAAAGCATATCCATAACCGGTGCGGCTACGTTGCGCGGCAATCCTTCGCTGGGCGCAAGGTGCATACGGAACCCCGGAGCGGCATTTACTTCGAGAATTACACCGCCGGTTTCTTTAAGTGGCTGTGTAAGGTTTTTGGCCATAATATCAATACCGCACACATCCAGCCCGATTACCCGCGCAATGCGTTCGGCAAGAAACACGTTTTCGGGGTGCATCATATCGGTTACGTCTATGGATGTGCCGCCGGTACTGAGGTTGGCGGTTGATTTGAGATACACAATTTCGTCTTTGGCCGGAACGGTTTCGAGTGTGTAGTTCTTCTTGGCCAGCAAATCAAGCGTATCGCGGTCAACCGTAATTTCAGTCAGCACGTTTTCGTGTCCGTAGCCACGGCGCGGATCTTTGTTTTCCTCGTCAATCAGTTGCTGAATGTTGTGCGTGCCGTTGCCTTTTACATGAGCCGGCACACGCTGCGCGGCAGCCACCACTTTATTGTCAATCACCAGCACGCGGAAATCAAAGCCGGTAATGAATTTCTCCACAATGATGCGGCGGCTGTATTTTTTGGCATGTGCCAGTCCGGCCACGGCATCTTCCCAGGTGGTTACATTAATGGAAGCGCCTTTGCCATGGTTGCCGTCGAGCGGTTTGAGCACAATCGGATAGCCAATTCGTTTGATGGTGGCTTCGAGGTCTTCTTCGTCGTAGCAGATATCACCTTTTGCCACCGGAATGCTGGCGGCATCGAGCATGCGTTTTGTTTCTTCCTTGTTGCAGGCAATGTCAACCGCAATGTTGCTGGTTTTGCAGGTAATGGTGGCCTGAAAGCGCATCTGGTTTACGCCGTAGCCCAGCTGCACAAGCGAGTTTGTGCCCAAACGGATCCACGGAATATCTCGCGCCACGGCTTCGTCCACAATACTGCCGGTGCTGGGCCCGAGGCGAACATCTTCGCGTATTTCGCGCATCTTTTTCAAATCAGCCTGCAGGTCGTAAGGCTCGCCGCTTATGAGCGCTTCGGCAATACGCACCGCCGATTCGGCGGCAAACATACCCACCTTTTCTTCCACATAGCTGAATACCACATTGTACACGCCGGGCGTATTGGTTTCGCGGGTGCGGCCAAAACCGGTTTCCATACCGGCCAGACTTTGTGTTTCCAGCGCAATGTGTTCAATTACATGCCCCATCCATGTGCCGCGTTCCACGCGGTGAAAAAATCCGCCACGCGTTCCTTCCGAGCAGCGGTGCTCAATCATACTCGGAAACATAGCCTCCAGCCGTTCGCGGAAACCATCTATTTTATCAGTCGGGCGCTGCTCCATATCTTCCAGATCGAGCCGCATTTGTATTAGTTTCTTACGGTTTACACTCCAGATATTGGGGCCGCGAAGGGCCTGCACGCTCAATATTTTCACAGGCAGAAAGGATTAAGAAAGTTGAAGTTTTGGAAAAGGTGTTTCGTAAATATAACAAAAAGAGGATGCAGACATCTGCACCCTCTTTTTGTAAATACAAATATTAATTCGGTCAGAGCGATTTTTTCTTTGTACGAACCACCTCGGCCATGCGCAAGGCTTCGGCTTTCTCAGCTTCAATTTTTGCAATGCCGGTGGCGTTTGACTTTACACTGCGCATCTCGTCAATCTTCTGCTGAGCAAGGTTGGCTTTCGACTGGTAAGTACGTTCGAGCTGGGTAAACATGGCGCGTGTCTGGTCTTTGTATTCAGTTACTTTGTAGTAATTCACCAGTGCAGGCAGCGCAGCTTCGGCGGTGGCAGCGGGGCAGCGTGTAAGGTAATAGGCATAATTGCCCGCAGCATAATTAAAGAAGCGCCCCTGCAAACTGAATAATGTTTTTTCCATCCACGGCTGCTTGCTTTCGTCGCCGAAATAACTCCAGGCGGTAAGCACAGCCAGTTTCATGCTGCGTGCCGGATCGTTTTCGCGTGCGCCTGTTTCGCGTTTTCCGTCTTCGGGGAAATGCTTCAGCAATGCGCAAAGTGCGGTTGTAACTACATTGTACGACGAATCGTTAACCGCTTTCAGAAACACATCGCGCAGCTCTTCGCCTTTTCCATAAGCACTCAAACCTTGCAGCGCGGCATTGCGCACAGAGGCCACACTGTCGGTTTTGGCAAGGCGGATAAACTCCGGCTTTACATTGCTGGTCTGAATGTACAATTTGGTAATTGCCGCCGTGCGGATGTCGGGGTAACGGTCGTTCAATGCTTTTTTCATGGTCGAAACCGCAAGGTCGGTCTGCGCATCGTCGGCAGCAAGGCCGTTTAACGCTTCAAGACGATCAACATACAGCGGACAGTTGCTGTACATAAACGCCCACTCTTCGGGGGTGTGCTTGTCGGTTTTGGTGCAAAGCAGGGTTTTGTCGGCATCCACATTTACCAGATCAGGCTTTGTGGCCGCATCAAACGCAAACGTTTCTTCGAGTTTGGTCACTACAATCTGTTTGCGTTCGGTTTTCCCGTTCACATACACATCCACGTTCAGCGGCAGGCGGTAAATGGGACAGCCTTTGCTGCGGTCCTGCAACTGACGGATGGTTACGTTTTGCTTTTTGTTTTTCGCATCATAGTCGTAGCTGATTTCAAGGTCGGGGTGTCCCGGCGCAAGAAACCACTGATCGAAAAACCAGTTCAGATCGCGGCCGGTGGTTTCTTCAAAAGCCATGCGCAGGTCGTGAATTTCGGCACTGCGGAATTTATTGCGTTCGAGATGAAGTTTGATGGACGCGAAAAACGCATCGTCGCCCACTTCCTGACGCAGCATGTGCAGCACCTGTCCGCCCTTGTTGTACGAATGCCCGTCAAACATATCTTCCCGGTCGTTGTAGAAGTAGCGGATGAGCGGCTCTTTTTTGCCCGATTCCGCTTCGTAGAGGTAGCCTGTTTTCGAGGCGTAATGCTCGGCATCGGCCATTTCACGGCCAAACTCAAACTCATTCCACAGGTATTCACAGTAAGTGGCAAACGACTCGTTGAGCGGCAGGTTCGACCACGACTCGCAGGTTACCAGGTCGCCAAACCAGTGGTGCGAGAGTTCGTGCGAAATGTATTCTTCATAGGTGCGGTCGAGCATTTCGCGCGGGGTGCGCTGCACAAATTCGCCGTGGTTGGTGCAGGTGGTATTTTCCATCGCGCCCGATACGAAGTCGCGGGTGCAGATTTGCGAATACTTGGGCCAGGGATAATCCACGCCAAATCTGCCGGAGAAGAATTGAATCATGCGCGGCGTTTTGCCAAATATGTTCCGTGCATACGGCTCAAATTCAGGCTCTACGTAGTAGCTAACTTCCTTACCGCGCCACTGGTCTTTCACCACCGCAAAATCGCCTGCGGCCATCATTACAAGATACACCGCATGCGGCATGTCCATTTTCCAGTGGTCGGTGCGGGTGCCATCGGTGTTTTCGGTTTGTTTGATGAGCAGACCGTTGGAGAGGGTTTTGTATTTTTTGTCAACGGTAATGAGAATTTCTTCGGTCATTTTCTCGTTGGGGCGGTCAACGGTCGGAAACCACACGCTGTTCGACTGTGTTTCGCCCTGTGTCCAGAATTGTGTGGGTTTGTTGGGTACTGTTCCCTGCGGGTTAATGAAGTATAAACCCTTGTCGCTGCTAATGGCTGCGCTGCCGCCAAGTGTGGTGAGTTCGTCGGGTTTGGCAATGTACTCGATGAGCAGGCGGAAGAAATCACCGCGCTGAAACTGGCGGCCCAGGCGCACGCGGAGCACTTTATTGTCGATGTAGGTATAATCGAGCAGTGTCATTTCGCCGGGCGAGGTATAGAGGGCCACACGGGTAAACTGCATGCCGCGTGCGTCAAGATCGACCTCCGTAATGGGGTAGAAGTAGGGGCTGATAAGAATAATGGCCTGCCCGTACAGCCAGCGTTTTTCCCAGTCGGGCCGCACTTCGAGACGGGTATGAACAATATCAACTACACGTGAGGGCGAGGGTTGATAATTGGGGCGGGCTGAGGGCGCAATGGCAGGAGCTGCCGGCTCAGGCATTTTGCCGGTTTGGGCGGTGTTGTTTTTTGAGGTGTTGCAAGCCAGCGCGGCCAGCAACAACGCAACAGGGAACAGCAGTTTCGGATTCACAATAAATTGACTTAAATGATTGAGCGACCGCAGCACAACCTGCGGCGGCGCAAAGTTGCAGAAAAAACGGCTGTTTCCTCGCTGCGGGTTAGTCAACCGCGCAAACAACCGGGTGAACGCAAAAATTTAAGGGTGGATGTAATGGCTTTCCGCCTATTTTTGCACTTCAACCTTTGGCCTTATGCAACAGCCCGAATATACCATTACCGTAAACGGCACCCACCAGCACCAGCTTGTACTTTCGGCTCCCGGAGCCGCTTCCGGCACGCTTAACGGCCAGCCCTTCATACTCGACCTGATGAAAGATGCCGCCGGCCGCATGCACGTGCTGCACAATGGCCGTTCGCATAATGTGGAAATACTCAAAGCCGATAAAGCCGCCAAAGCACTCACCCTGCTCATCAACGGCCGCAGCTACGAGGTGCAGCTTGCCGATAAATTCGACCAGCTGCTCAAGTCGCTTGGTATGGACAAAGCCGCATCAGCCAAAGTAAACGAGCTCAAAGCACCCATGCCCGGCCTTGTGCTGGATGTGGTGGTAAGCGAAGGGCAGGAAATCAAAAAAGGCGACGCTCTGGTGGTGCTCGAGGCCATGAAAATGGAAAACATCCTCAAAGCACCGGCCGACGCTACCGTGAAAAAAATTACTGTGAAAAAAGGCACCGCCGTCGAAAAAAATCAGGTGCTTATTCAGTTTGGCTAAGCTACACACGACCAGCCTCACGCACCTCCGCCATCATCGTCACCTTCGAATTCACCGAATTTGAAATCAGGCAATGCTGTTCGGCCTTTTGCAGCACACGCAATGCCCTTTCGGCAAGTGAAGCATCAGCCACAGTAACCAAAGGTTTCAGCTCCACTTCGGTAATCCGGTATTTCCCTTCCACGTGTTCCAGCTTTCCGGTGGCTGTACAGCTAAAGCCGGTGTATTCCAGCCGCGAGTTTGCCGCTATAGCCAGAAAAGTAGTCATTAAACAACTGCTCACCGCCGCCACAAACAAATGCTCCGGCGACCAGATGCCCGGCATGCCACCGGCAAATTCGGGCGGAGTTGCCACGGCAATTGTTTCAGTTAATGCGGGCGCACTGAGCCTGCCCTGCCGGTCGTTTGTCCAGTTAAGCTGAACCGGATAATAGTGTGTTTCCATATGCGTTGTTGATAATCGAACACAAAATTCATCCGCAACCGCCCCAAACAGTGTAATCCAAATCACACAAGCCGCCAAAACTGAGCACAATCATGCCCGCTGCACAATTAGAAATGCCAGTAAAAAAGTTCGGGCAGCACCCAACCAAAAACTTGTATTAACGTCTTTGTTTTTAATACCTTTAATGCTTTACGGTATGGTTTATGTGGAATTAAGCCCGCTTCAGCATCAACAGTAAAATTGATTTTTCATGCGACAGCTACTCAGTGCATTCGTTTTTTTGTTTTTGTCGGCCGGTGTTTCGGCGCAAAACCTTATTCCCAACCCGTCTCTTGAGTCAGACACAACATATCCCGTCAGGCACTGGCCCACGCAAAATGCTGCAGGCACGCCTTTAACCGACGGCTGGATTATTCCCACCCGCGCCACGCCCGATTATTTCAACTCTGATTTTTCCTACATCGACTATTCGCCGCTCATGCTGGCGCGTTCGGGCAAAGGGCGTGTGGGGCTTATTTGCGGACTGGGGCAACAACTTCCCGAAAGCCGCAATTACAAGGAATACATTCAGGCGCGCCTGCTGCAACCCATGGAAGCCGGCAAAACTTACGAAGTAAGTTTTTACATGGCACTCGACCGCGCAGCATCCTACTCCACAGCCGGCATGGGCGCCTATCTCTCGGCCGATCCGCTGCGCAGCGACAATAAAGAACGCTTTAAAGTAAAACCACAGGTACGCTACAATAAAATCATCACCGTGGCCGATGGCTGGGTGCGTGTAAGTGGAACCGTAAAAGCCGCCGGAGGCGAAAAATTCATCACCATCGGCAGCTATTCGGATACGGCTGTGATACCGGTTTCCATGCTCGGACAGGGCTACTGGACAGGCCCGGCCAGCATGCACATACGTCGCGGTGCGTATATTTATGTGGATGACGTATGCGTGGCCGAGAAAAAGCCCGAAGGCTGCGAATGCAGTGTGGACAATGAAAAGCAAACCGAAGCAACATCCACAGCATCGCCGCGCCTGGCCGATCATTATCTGTTTGTGATGGATGCCTCCGAGTCGATGGGTGATGACGGCAAGCTGAAGGAAATGCGCAAACAGATTACCGAATTTTCGCGTAAACTCAATGCCGCCGACCGTATTGCCGTAATCAGCTTCTCGGAAAAGCCCATTGTCCATTTCGGCTTTTCGGCCATGCACAGCCCTGAAGCCATTGAGCGCACACTGAAAAAAATAAAACCCCGAGGCGCCACCAACGGCGATCTTGCGCTGCTTACTGCGGCCCGCTTTATCGATTCGGTAAGCGTAAATGCCCAACTGCATCTCATTGTGGCCACCGACGGCATGTTTTCAATTTCACGCCGCACCGAAACCGAACTTGACTCCGCGCTTTCGCGGCGCAATTGCTCACTGCGCATCATGCACATCGGCACCGTCGAAAACCTCGACCTCAAGCGCGTTGCCGAGCGTCAGGACCACGGCGTTTACACCGAAACAAGCCTCGAAAACATAGGCGAAGTATTTACACAAATGGAGCCACCCGCACCCGACCCCGCGCCGGCTCCCGCACCCAAATACAAACCCCGCACATACGCCGCCTACACCGATATGAAAAAAGCAGCCGACTATTACGGGCCTGCTTTGCGCGAAGATTAATAATACAAATAATCAGATAAACAAACAGGCAGCCCAACTCCCGGAAGGCTGCCTGTTTGTTTAAAGGGATGTATTATTCCGTTACAATCAACTTTCCGGTTTCGCGGCTGCCGTTATAGCGAATTACCTGCCAAACATAAGTACCCGCAGGCAAACCCGCAATCGAAACCTCGGTTTGCATACGCGTAACCGGCTCGCTTTTTACAATTCTTCCGGCCAGATCAAGCACAACAAGTTGCTCAGGATTGTCTTGAGCGGCCGACTCCGAAATTAGTGTAAAGGTGCCTGATGTAGGATTTGGGTAAACCAGCATGCCCGTAACAGGTAGTGTTTCGTTATCAGTAAACTGACCAACGCGCAAAATGCTGAAAGGAATAAACACTGAAAAAAACGCATCGTAGTTTGGGGCTGAGGCATTGGTAAGTGTGGGCACACTGCCTTCAAACGTAAGTAAAGCACTGCTGTAATATCCGCAGGTTACCGCATCGTTGTTGTTTGAGGCATCTACAGAACTTGTCACATCGAGCGCACTTACACCGCACACACGCCCCAGCACCGGCGAGTTACCTGTACCTGCATCCAGACGCAGCACAAAACCGTCTATGTTGGGAGTGCCGGAAGCGCAAAATATATCAGAATACATAGCCACACCAGTATTGTTGTACACCGTAACGTTACCTTCGTAATTACCAGATACAAGACAATACGTTTCGGCCGGAGTCAGGCAAAGCCGGTAACAACCGTCAAACCCGGTGCTGCGTACAGTACGAAACCAGCCGGGAGTCAGCGTAGCCGCTGTTATGTACTGCACAAACCCCTCTGTTTGTCCGCTCGATGCACTGAATGATCCGCCAGCTCCCCGGTAGTAGCCGCTTACATATACATTGGCTCCGTTGTTGGTTACCGCAATTCCGCGTCCCTGATCGGCTACACCGGCAGAAACACCATTGCCGCCCAGAAGCCGTGTGTGTGTACACAGACCGGTGTACGAATAACGCGCCACAAAAACATCATCGTCGCCAAAACCGGCGGCTGTAATTTGTGCCGGTCCGCCCGTGGAGTTGAAAGTAGAGGTTCCTGCGGCCACACTTCCGGTTACATAAAGAATACCATTGTTGTCGGCATCCAGTCCAAAACCATAATCATTATCTGCCCCGGCAGGGCTTGATGCAGTGTTAACCCAGTTAAGCCCGGCTCCGGTGTTAAAATCCCTGTACTGTGCCACAAAAACATCATATCCGGCTCCAACCGATGTTTTTGCAATGTTAGCCGCCGCACTCAAAAAAGTGGTAGCACCTTTGAACGCTCCGGTGGTATAAACCGTTCTTATATTATTTACAAGCTGAACCGTCACATCGTTGCCTGTTTCCGCATCTGATGAGCCAATTTGCCCGGCCGTATAACTCCATATATACGTTCCGGCCGTGTTAAGTTTCATCACAAAATAGGTCTGATCCGTAGTAATTCCGGAAACAGTACTTAATGTAGCAACAACTGTTGGAGATCCGGGGAAAATGGTGCGGTTTACAGTAGCCGTTCCGGTAAAATGCCCGGTAATGTAAATATCAGCACCCGAAGTTGTGGTAAATTTATCTGTCGCATTCACCACATCATCGCCAGCACCGGCAATAATATATTCAAAAACAATGTTGTTTGCGGCATCAAACATTCTAACATAACCATCATTATTTCCCGCCGAATTTATTCTCGAACCCACCACTATTTTCTGGCTGGTATTCGTTACTTCCACATCCAGAGCAAGGTCTGTTGGGGTGTAGGTTCCTCCAAAAACGGAAGTTGCAGAATTAAACGCCTGAGCGTTTAGCACGGTTGCACCGCTGCAGAATACTGCAGCAAGTGCTAAAAACACTTTTTTCATGGGTTGTGTGTTATTAAATTACCTACTCTGTTCTGGCTTTTCGGTTTCCGCCACAGAAAAAATTATCAGTCCCGTAAAATGACGGGTAAGGGTTAATAAGGGAGTTTGAATTTTGGGATATTGGTAAGAGTCAAAAAGATAACCAGTAATCCAGGGTTATTGATTCGGGGTAGATATAGCAATAATAAAACAGTAATTTATGAAAGTCAATAACAAAAACGGGTAATCTTTCAGGAGTTCAAAGCATTAAATAATTAAACATAATTGCTATAAATACCTGCCGCACGCAACTGGCCTGCGGCAGGTATAAAAGGTTAATGAGTAATGATTAGTTTGCCCTGTTGCACACTACCCGAATATTCGTGTACACGCCACAGGTATGTGCCCGCAGGCAGTTGTGCAGTGGAGATTTCGGTTTGTGTTTGGGTAATGGTTTGTTCGAGAATTGTACGCCCGGAGAGATCGAGAATTTGTAATAGCGCATTATTTTCGGCCAGATCGGTGTTGTAGAGTTGGAGAGTGAATTGATTGTTGGCCGGGTTGGGGAAAACTTTCGGAATACCGGTTAAATCAATAAAACATTCATTCGGAAATTGTTCTTCTTGAGAAATGGCTGATGTAACGCCGATACGATTTGCCTCACAGCCAAGACATGGGCCAATTTCTGCCAGGAAGTAGCTGGAATTGTTTGGTTGCGCAACAAAATCGGGATCAAGCAAGACAAAATTCCCGGCCCTAAAAGTTGTATTAATAGTCGGATTAACCGATACGGGTATTGGGCTACTGGGTAGTGTGACCCGACTTCCCGCCTGAATATAATTTTGTCGGACAAAAAAACCGGCAGGGCTAACGGGGAAGGTATGGTCAATGATCAAACTTGGTTCGCAGTACAAAAGAGAAACACCGTCGATATGAATGTTTTGGGTTTGTGCGGTAGCTGTCGTTGATCGGGGGTATATGGCCAAATAGTTGTATGTGTTATCAGGTACAATTGGGATGGAGACATAGTTCCACTGATTATCAACGCCAAAGCTAATCGGGGTTATTGCGATTTGAAACGAGCCGTAAGCCGGCACAGATCCGCATGAAGCACTGGGGCCGGTTGGGGGGGTGTTATGCAGAATAACATCAAGAAACCCTGGAGCATTGTATGTTCTGTACCAAAAACAAAGCGTTAGGTTCATTCGTGTAGTTACGGGCTGTGTTAGATTTGCGGTAATGCCTTCGCCCTGAAAGCCTGTTCCGGAAACCATGCTCCACATTCGCACATAGTTTGGGCCATCAGCACCATCACCCCCCAACACCATTTGTGGAGTACCATGTGAAACAGTCCAGCCGGAGAGTGAAGTGAATGAGCCGCAAGGTGTAGTGGGAGGATCGATCGTTGCGCCCAAAGTGTTCTCAAAATCTCCGGTAATTATCAGATTTGTCTGGGTTATTCCGGAAATACTGGAGAGAAACATAAAAAAGAGAGACAGGACAGCTTTCATAGTATTAGTTTTTTAGTTTCTTTTTCAACTCTTCATTTTCCTGTTTGAGTTGGATGAGATGCAGCCACAGTTCTTCAATTTGAAGTAACAACGCGGCGTCCATTTGAGCTACATCATACCCCTCTTCCTCAACCTGTGTGGCACTTGGCATACCTGGTAGGTGGTGGTTGGCTTGAATGAATGCGTTTACTTCATGGATAGGTTTAAGTCGGTAGCCCGGAGCAAAAACAAAATCCGACCAGTTTGCGGCATTAACTGTGGCAACCTTAACCCGGCTGGTTAATATTCCATTTTCCACATACAAACCATATGAACCAGGAAGTGTAACTGTTGATGGATTTCCAATCAATACATTGCCACGAACTGTCAGAAGTGCTGATGGTGTTGCAGTACCAATTCCCACACGGTTATCGTCACTTAAAAACAATACGTTGTTTACTGTACTTATAGTAGTGCCATTTGAAAGGTGTGAAAGATTTGGGCGCCAGAAATTCAATCCTTTCATACCACTATTATACTCCAGCGCCCACTCGCCGTTGGGTGCTGAAGATGTGGTTCCTCCCCAAAAAATATTCGGGGCACCATGAACAGGATCTGTTCCGGTAAACTTAAGGCTACCATTGTTTACATGAAGCAGAGTGACTGGTGACGCTATACCGATGCCGATGCGTCCTGTTCCGGATTTAATAATAAAGTTTTCATTAAATGTACTTGCTCCGGTTTGGGTTCTTACACGCATAAGATCTCCTGTGACGTTTGGAAATCCACAAGTCAAAAAAGAGGAGCTAAAACCGGTGATTGAAAACGTTGCAATGTTTGTAGATGAACAATGTGCTCTAAGATCAAGCGATGCATTCGGAACACTGGTGTTAATGCCCACTCCTGATGTTGTTGCTGTTCCCAATGATGGAGTGGGTGCAAAAATTTGTTGGGCTGATAATTGCCAGGTTGATAATCCAAAGAACAATAGAACAGCAAATGATTTTTTAGTAGCCATAGTAAACAGACATTTATAAACACCTACTCGCTCCCGGCTTTTCGGTTTCCGCCGAGACAAAACAATTCCACGCCGGCGTACCCGGCTATTTTATTGAATAAAATACATTGTTTTGTCTGCGGCTAAACTACAACCGCCATTTACCCTAAAGCAATACCATAAATGGTACTTTTACAGGTAAACCAGTATTAAATCGATTTACACCACACCAACCGACTGCATGTGCAGAATAAGTGAAGCACTGTTTGCCGAACCGGTTTTCTCCAGCAGGTTTTTCCGGTATTTATCAATGGAATGCTTGGAAAGAAAAATCGTATCGGCAATTTCCTGACTGGTTTTTCCCTGCATCATCAGCCGTACAATCTTCAATTCGTTTTCACTGAATACATTGATTACCGGATTGTACTGCTTCAGGTATTCCGACATTATTTCCACGCTTCCGTCCTTGTCGGTAATTACAAAATAGTAATACACTTTTTCGTGCGGCGGGCCAAAGTCAATACGGCTCATCTGGCTCAGGCAAATGAGCGGTGTGTTGGTTTGTTCGTCGCTTTCAATAATGTTGTTGGTCTCAAGTACGCGTATATAATTTCCCTGAGCAGTGCGCACACGGTAACTGATGCAGAAATGACCAATTCCTTTTACCGGAACAGGCATGGCCAGCAGTCCTTCGAGTACTAAGTAATACAATTTGGCAAACGCCTCCTGATCGTCGGGATGAACAATTTCGAGAATTTTTTCTGAAGTCATTTCTGCATCGGGCCAGCCGAAATAACGCTCGTACCCTTCGGTATGCAGGTGCGAGTAAGTATAAAAATCAAGCACCGACCAGGCCTGCACAACCTGCCGTAGCGGCGAGTTTTTCAGTTCGGCAATGAGTTGTTGTTTGCGTTCAGCGCCCACATCGTGGCAACGTGAAGCAATTTTGGAGGCGCAATAATGTTTGAAAAGATCAGCAACAGACGACATGGACTTTTTTGAAGGGGTTTGTTTAAAGTAATCAATTTCTGAAAAACAAAATGATTTAACAAAACAATCTTCAAACGCCGGCCATTCCTTTTCGTAACTTCACCACATGCAATCACGTCGCCAGTTTATCCGCCTTTCAGCTCTTACCGCCACTGCGCTCACATTTATCGGTCGCCGCAATTTATTTGCTGCTGCGCCTGTTGCAGGCAATGCCGCTCCATTTACACTGCCCGCACTTCCCTACGCCAAAGAAGCACTGGAGCCACATATTGACACGCTGACGATGGAAATTCACCACGGCAAGCACCATCAGGCGTATGTAAACAACCTGAACAAAGCCGTGGAGGGCATGGACACAGTACCCTCGCTCGAAGAGCTTTGCCGCAATGTATCCAAATACAGTCCGGCCGTGCGCAACAATGGCGGCGGGCACTACAACCACAGTCTTTTCTGGACATTGCTGCGCCCGGCACAGGCCAATGTA
>JADBYT010000042.1 GCA_020402865.1 Bacteroidota bacterium
ATTGTGGCTACCTGCGGACTTACCAATCTGGCAGTAAGGGGGGCACTATTTTCTCACGACTGGCACAGTGCGGCAAAAGTGGGGGCCATAAATTCAATTACTCAAAATTCGGCCGATGATTTTATACGGTTGTTTGATGAGGTGAAAGCCAATCCGGCCAAGTGGAATGCGGTGGATGTGGAGTTGAGATTAAAGCTGGAACGGTTTTATGAGTATGTGAAGGGGGCTAAGGCGCAGGCGGCAATTGTTCAAGCCGCTAGGGCTGAGTTTGACGCATACGGTTCGGAATGGCTGAAAATTAATCCGCATACGGGGAAGGAGATGTTTAATGTGGAAACAGGGGGATATGTGGTTTGTCATGCGCAGCATAACTCACAATACTTACATGAATTTACTATGGCAGAATCTTTTGCAAAAGATGGAAAAAGAGTTCTGTTACTTAGTGAAAATGCCCCTGTAGGTGTTGCAACTCCAGACGCTGAGATTATTGGTGTTGGCGTTTTTGACTTTAAAAATATTAATTCTACAAATCCACTAAATATTGAACGAAATATTCATGACTACGTTCTTAATGCCAAGAGTCAAGCTGAAAATATTGCCTTTAATATTGCCAATAATCCTGTTGTTACTATTGAAATGGTAAATAAAGCCGTAAAGGAAGCTATTGAAACCGCTAAAGCAGCCGGTTTGAATAACTTAGCAAACCACGTTGGAATAGTATATAAAGATGGCACAACAAAAATTATTGACTTAAAAAATTTCGACATCGAAAATGGAATCAAATTTTAATCAAATTGCAAATTCTTACAATGATGATTTCTTGTCATCCATGTTTATTCTTGGCATTCAGTTAAAATTCAAGAACAAGGAAGGAAAAAGAATATATATAAATAATTACAATAATCCAGTAAAAGATAAATTCAAATATTTATGGAATGAAGATGAATGGCATAAAGCAAGAAGAGGTACTATTAACAACATACCTAAAGAGGAAGAGTATGAGAAAAATCAACCACTGGAGGGTATTTTATTTATAAAACTTCAGTTGAGAAACATAGTTGAGAGTAATCTTTCAGATTGGACATATTTTTATGTAATTGGAGAATCTCTGGCTTGTCTTAATAATGAAGAAATTAATCTTGTTGAATTTCAACAAGTCCTCATGCAAGTTCCGTCCACAAAAATGACGACATTTTGCACAAAATTTGCTTCACTTATTAATGATTTTAAAGAGAGCGATTTTGTAGTGAAAATTGGTCATCAAAGTGACAAATCATTTGTTTTTGTTTATTGAATCACGCTAAGGGCTGGCGGCAATATGGCGCTGCCTGCCCGCTATCCCGGCCTGCGCAATGCGCTACCCGCCGTTGAAGCACGCATTGGCGGGCAGGCATACAACACGGTAGAAACCTCGCTGCTCATTGAAGCCTTCCCCAAAAACCGCTACGCTCAAAACTACTTACTTTCGCAGAGCATATATTAAAAAGAGATGCCCTAATTTTAATCGCTATCGTAGTATTGCTAAAACTCAATATCTCCACCATATTACGACAGTTAGAATAAGGTGATTAAAGACTATAAAATACTTATACACAAAACCGTACCCTCCCTACTGCTGCTGGTACTGCTGCTTCTTGTCCCCACCCGCATATCCGCGCAAACCTATCCCGTACAACTCAACGTACAACTGCAACCACCCTTTTCGGGCTACCTGCCCGACTACACCACACCCGGCAGCGAGCAGTTGAAAATCTTTGTGCTCTTCACCGATTTCACCCGCCCCAGCTACGACATTAAACTCAAATTCCGCCTGCAGGGCCAGGGCATTACCATTGAAAATCCCGCCTACTTTTACGCAGGCCCGTTTACGGTGGAACCCGGCGTGCCGCTGCAACTTTCGGGCACCGACCTTGCCCAATTAATGGCGCAGCAAAATCTGGTGTACAGCGGCATTACCACCCAGCAATACAACCAGCGCCGCGTGCTGCCCGAAGGCTTTTACACCGTGTGCGTTACCGCCTACGATTACCTCAATCCCACGCCCATACAGGTTTCTAACGAAGCCTGCACACAGGCGTGGATGATTATCAGCGATCCGCCGTTGCTCAACTTACCACTCTGCGGCAGCACCGTACCCGAAATTCAGCCCCAGCAAATTACGTTTTCGTGGACACCGCTCAACATGGGCGGACCTTCCTCGGCGCTGGGTACGGAGTATATACTTCGCCTCTGGGAAGTACGCCCGGCGGGCAATCCGGCCGGTAACGTGATTCTCAGTTCGCCGCCGGTTGATTCAATCGTAACCACGCTTACGGTGGCTAATTACACGCAGCTCAACTATCCGCTTATAGACGGCATGGAATACGTGTGGACGGTGCAGGCGCGCGATGCGGGCGGGCGCGAACTTTTCCGCAACCGGGGCATGAGTGCGCCCTGTACGTTTGTGTGGGGCAATACCTTCGGCGCATCGGCCGCAAGCATCAACCTCAATCTGGCCGCGCAGGTCATTAACCACCGTCAGGCGCGGCTTACGTGGGACAGTGTGGCGCTCTTCAGCAGCTACCGCGTTGAATACCGCGCACAGAATTACAGTCCGCAGTGGTACAACGCCGCCGGCACGCCCACCGTGGCCGACAATGCCCTGCGCGTATATGACCTCACGCCGCAGCGCACCTACGAAGCGCGTGTGCAGGGCATTATGCCCAACGGCCAGCCCGGCGCGTGGAGCGATATTGTCACTTTCATCACACCCGCCGAAGCGATTATTGCCTGCGGACAAACCTCGCCCGCGCCTTCGATGCAGAATTTTAAACCACTCACCGCCGCCAGCATCGGACAAACCTGGCAAATCGGTCAGTTTGAAATGCTGGTTACGCAGTTGCAAAGCATCAGCAATGCGCAGGGCTATTATTCGGGGCTGGGCAAGATAAAGATGTTTGGGGTGGTTGGTGTGGCCTGTTCGTTTCAGAATATCCGCATGAATGAGGAGTTGCAGATGGTGGCGGGTGAAGTGCATGCGTTGACGGATGGGATTGATAACTGGCTGGCGCAGGGGAATGCAGGTAATTATCAATATGATACCAGTTATTTTTTTACGGGTGCTATACACAGTATTTATATAAATGGTTCTGGGTAGGTTGTGATTGTGGATGTAAACGGGAATACCTCAGTTGTAAA
>JADBYT010000043.1 GCA_020402865.1 Bacteroidota bacterium
CTCATCAAACAACCGTATAAAATCATCGGCCGAATTTTGAGTAATTGAATTTATGGCCCCCACTTTTGCCGCACTGTGCCAGTCGTGAGAAAATAGTGCCCCCCTTACTGCCAGATTGGTAAGTCCGCAGGTAGCCACAATAATATTGAATACACCCACCACCTGCATAGTTTGCGGATCCTGAATTCCCTGCACATTAACCGCCAGATTGGCCGATGAACCTACAAACACAAAAAGTTCATAAGCCGCCAGCGCGTAGCGTGTGGCATTTATGGCGGATATAAAGGCCAGCGGCCCGGTAGCAATGGTTAATACATCAAGTGCCACCATTGCCACAAATTTCATGGCCTGCTCATTGCCTTTTACCGTAGCATATTTGAGAAACAAAGCCGGACATAACGATGGCTGTCCGTTACTTACACCAGCCGCATCAAGCATGGTAAGCCTGCTGAAATGCGTAAAGACCACAATATCAAACGCATTCAATTCATAAGCCGGGTAAGAAGCATCGTCATAATGTACAGTATAACCTGTTCCTCCGCCCGATGAGCCACCACTTGCATAAACCGGATAGGTAATTATACTGTCGGCTACCGATTTATCCACCCTAATGCGTCCGTTTGTTAGCAATTCCGCCTCAAACTGTGCATCGCCTACTTTGGGCGTACCGGGCGTACCCCAGTTTATCATGCGCTTGAATTGCTCACTGTCGTTGCCGTCTTCCCAGTAGTAATTTATGGCTTCGGCCGAACTTAGTTCTAGTTTGGTGAGTGTAACGATGAGATCAGTATAATTATCGTCGCCCCAAAGAAAAGTCTCATCATCGGTATTATACATCAACCGGTATATTAATGAGACCGTATTGGTTTTCAATCCGGTATATTCGGGACGTAAGTTGAGCGGGCTTTGGTTTTCGAAACCACTTAATAAAGAAAGCACCTGATTTTCGGGGGTATGCCTGATTATCGCAGTCAGAAATTCTTCTTCCGCATCAAACAATGAATTATCAATCAGTAGTACGCCTGCTACATGAAGCCGCTCCTGAACACTCAATGCCTCATAATAATTCGCTATTGTAAAAGCCCGAAGAATATCCATCACTGTATCTTCATTAAACGTATAATACAGGCGGCTCTTTTTCTTGGCAATGGGCGCCGTTTTCTCTGCAGCGTTGATTACTTCTTCCACATACTCCACAAAATTTCCACCCGGCCTCACAAACCTGTATCGGGTTTCTAAATCAAGAACTAATAAATCGGCAAAGTTTTCGAGTAATTCTGGTGTGGATGTATTCGCCGGATCACAGTTTTTGATGTACCAGCCCCCATACTTACCATAGTTAGCCTGATTTTTCCAAAAAGCACCATAAAACTGCGTATAACCAAATAAACAAACGCTTCGGTTATTTTGTGTAATTGCACTGGCCGAAACAATATCATTCACAACCTTGAAATTCTCATCGAGCAGCGATTGAATATTTGAATTCTGATCGAAAAAAGTACCCGGTTTAAATAATGATGATACAGGAAGAGTTTGGCCCTTTTCTAATGTGGCCTTCATCATTATATCGTAACCATTAATAAGAAGCAGGTAAAACTCAACACCGGTTGATGTATAAATAGCTTGCAATTTACTGTTCCATTCCGCTTCATTGGCGGTCATTAGAGCAGCCGTTAAAAGCGGTTGTTTCCCATTTACTTCCGTGCTTAACATACGGTCTGGATCGCTACCCGGAACTTGTATGTTAACAACAAAATCAAGTTTATTGGTTTCTCCTTTAGCAATATGGGTAGAGTTGGCGCAGAATGTTTGAGCCAGATCACCACTACCTTTTCTCACCAATTCGCGGTAAGTACTGTCGGGCAAGAAAGCAGCAAGCCGTCCTGCAACAAAGAGAAGCAGAAATACAAAAACAGGTTTCATTTTTGTTCCATTTTTTGCTGGGCAATACGCTGAGCAAGGGGAACAATACCCTGCTGCGCTACTGCATTTACAATTTGAGATTCGGTTTGCGATTGCGCAATCTGCTGTGCAACGAATGTACGGAACGGAACCGATCCGATAAGCAGGTATGAACCTATTATATCAAGTTCTTGATTACTTAACTGTGCAGAATACAACACAAAGATGATTTGCCCTGTATTGTAGGCATACTCTGTATTTTTATAATTTAAATTACTTTGACCCGTCTGGTCTGTAGATGCCGGTGCCGCAGCTGGCATTTCAACAAATCCCATGCGTTGCTTATCTTTTTCGGGAATTACGGGTGAGCCGGGCGAAATATTCTGACGCTGATTCTGCATTTGTTGTGTAAGCGAATTTTTCGCATTGTTGTAAGCCAACAGCTGTTGATTCAGTAAGGTTTGCGGGTAATCTGTTTTTAGTGTATCCAACGCCCTTTTAAGTATGGCTCTTTCCTGTGCGGTAAGTGGCTCCAGATCTGACGGTGGCAAAAACACACCATCGTCAACAATAGTTACATTGCCACTCTGATCCACCACCCATTGGTTACCATTCGCATCGGTAAACAATACTCCTCCATTCAAATCAATATTTACAACTGAGGTATTCCCGTTTACATCCACAATCACAACCTGCCCAGAACCATTTATATAAATACTGTCTATAACACCCGTAAAAAAATAACTGGTGTCATATTGATAATTACCTGCATTCCCCTGCGCCAGCCAGTTATCAATCCCATCCGTCAACGCATGCACTTCACCCGCCACCATCTGCAACTCCTCATTCATCCTTATCGCTTGAAACGAGCACGCCACACCAACCACCCCAAACATCTTAATCTTGCCAAGCCCCGAATAATAGCCCTGCGCATTGCTGATGCTTTGCAACTGCGTAACCAGCATTTCAAACTGACCAATCTGCCACGTCATACCGATGCTGGCGGCGGTGAGCGGTTTGAAATTCTGCATCGAAGGCGCAGGCGAAGTTTGTCCGCAGGCAATAATGGCTTCGGCGGGTGTTGTAAAGGTTACAATATCGCTCCATGCGCCGGGCTGGCCGTTGGGCATAATGCCCTGCACACGCGCTTCGTAGGTGCGCTGCGGCGTGAGGTCATATACGCGCAGGGCATTGTCGGCCACGGTGGGCGTGCCGGCGGCGTTGTACCATTGCGGACTGTAATTCTGTGCGCGGTATTCTGCGCGGTAGCTGCTGAAGAGTGCCACACTGTCCCACGTAAGCCGCGCCTGACGGTGGTTTATGACCTGCGCGGCCAGATTGAGGTTGATGCTTGCGGCCGATGCGCCGAAGGTATTGCCCCACGTAAACGTACAGGGCGCACTCATGCCCCGGTTGCGAAAAAGCTCGCGCCCGCCAATGTCGCGCGCCTGCACCGTCCACACGTATTCCATGCCGTCAATAAGCGGGTAGTTGAGCTGCGTGTAATTTGCTACCGTAAGCGTGGTTATTATCGAATCAACCGGCGGCGAAGAGAGAATCACGTTACCGGCCGGATTGCCCGCCGGGCGTACTTCCCAGAGGCGCAGCACATACTCGGTGCCCAGTGCCGAAGAAGGCCCGCCCATGTTGAGCGGTGTCCACGAAAACGTAATTTGCTGGGGCTGAATTTCGGGCACGGTGCTGCCGCAGAGCGGTAAATTCAGCAACGGCGGATCGCTGATAATCATCCACGCCTGTGTGCAGGCTTCGTTAGAAACCTGTATGGGCGTGGGATTGAGGTAATCGTAGGCCGTTACGCACACGGTGTAAAAGCCTTCGGGCAGCACGCGGCGCTGGTTGTATTGCTGGGTGGTAATGCCGCTGTACACCAGATTTTGCTGCGCCATTAATTGGGCAAGGTCGGTGCCCGAAAGTTGCAGCGGCACGCCGGGCTCAACGGTAAACGGCCCGGCATAAAAGTATGCTGGGTTTTCAATGGTAATGCCTTGCCCCTGCAAACGGAATTTGAGTTTAATGTCGTAGCTCGGGCGGGTGAAATCGGTGAAGAGCACAAAGATTTTCAGTTGCTCACTGCCGGGTGTGGTATAGTCGGGCAGGTAGCCCGAAAAGGGTGGTTGAAGTTGTACGTTGAGCTGTACGGGGTAGGTTTGGGCGTGTGCGGAAATGTGAAAGAATAAAATAAATAATACCAATAAGCTCCCATTCAACGTATTTGAAATACGCCGAATGAGAGCGATGAGGAGTTTAGATAATTTAAAGTTGAGCATTACTGCGTTTTAATTATTTGCAAATAATATATTCCTGAGCTATTTTATCAAGTACTTGTTTTCTAAAATCATTGTTTGTAAGTGTGGGGATTTTATATCCTTTTTCTCCATTTTTTATTTTGAGCGACAACTCGGGACAGTCAGCAACTAATTCAGCCATTTTTTCATTAAATGGCCGCATAACTTTATCGCTAAGTGAATAAACACCTGGCTTCCCAACCATTTTCACATGATAAGAAGTTGAACCTTGTAATTTTCCGCCAACCATTACTCCCGGCGATGAAAACCATGCATATATTTTCATTTTAGTATTACCACGGTTGGTGAGTTCATAGAAGGTAGAATCCTTACCGTCCGTTTCTCCAACTGGAATATCAGCCTCAAAAAAACGATTACTCAGACTCAGGTAAATAGATTTTACTTGTCCGGGAGTGTACTTCTTTCCCTTTCCTTCAAATTTTCCGGTCCAGATATATACATACCTGTGCCAGTTAACAGAAAATTTGATAGTGCCCCTTACTGTATCACCATTAGCAGTGATTATTTCTCCCTTTTCCTGAAACTCAGGTACTTCATAGTCATAGGTTAGGTTTTGTTGAGCCGACATTACAAGTGTACTCATTGCTCCTAGAAGAATGAAGAGTGTCTTTTTCATTTAGATGAATTTTATTGATTGTTTAGAGAATTAAAACGTGTAATTCAGATTTACAGTTGCCGTTAACTCGCTTGTTTTACGCATGGCAGTGGAGGCGGGAAGGCGCTGCACAAAAATGGGACTGAACTGCAGCGAAGGTTTACCCAGCTTTGCTTTCACAGATTTTGATGCGCCTTGTTTTTGAGTTCCTGTTTTGGGCGACCAGCTAATCTGCGCCCTCGAACTTATTACATTTCCGGTAAGCACACCCGCAGTAACCGCACGGTTATACGAACTGCCCGCAGCTACCCGCACTGTGCCACCCGCAAAACTGCGCGACACATTCAGCCCCGGACCATATTGCTGTGTTACAATAGTACCTGAAACCTCGCCAAGCGGGGTAAGAATGCTGAACGGCGTACTCGACTGATTGCCGTTGGCCACCAGCGATACAGTTGTTTTGCTGGGCGCATGTTGTACGCCAAACGATACATTACCATTAATAATAGTAGTGGAAGGCAGCACCGAGCCTGATTGCTGCTGGCCTGTAACCTGATACATGGCATTCACTGCCACATTTTTTTTCCACTTCGATTTTTCACCAAAACTTTTGGATACCAATGCCGATGCCTGCTGCGAAAGCTGATAGAAGTTTAATGTATCTGCCGCAGTGGGTACCCAAAACGGATCGGCCTGCGGGCGTTGATTGGTGAACGCCGTAAAGTTGGAATACGAGGCATTAAGTGTCCAGTTTTTTCCGGGCATGGCACTCACGTTTACCGAACCTACCCAACGCTGCGTGGTACTCTGGCGGGTTTTGTCGAGGTTGTTGCGCTGAAAGCCGGTGTTTAAACCAATATTCAGTTTGCCTTTCCAAAGCTTAAACGAGGGTGCAACTGTATAATTCTCCAGATCGTTGTTGAAGAAGTATGCGCCCAGTGTTTGGTAGTCGGGGTCAACGTGTTCGTGTTTTAACGCTACCGAGAAATTCTTTTGCGTAAACGTAATAGCCGCATTCCATGCCCTGAAAAACTGTGTGGTGGTGCGTGTGGGCAGCAGCCATTTCTGCCAGCCGTTAAAATCGGTTGTTTCGGTTTCGGCGTTGGTGTTTCGCGTAAGGCCTGATACGGCCAGTTCGGCCGAAACACTTAGCCAGGTGCTGAGTTTGGTTTTGCCGCTAATGCTTAACGCCGTGTTTTGCATGGGCGCAATGGCCGCCCCGGGTGGCAGAAACAGCAGCGAGTTTTCTTCGTCTTTCGCTGTAAAATAAGTTATGCCTATCGCATGGCCGTCCTTATCGAAACCGGCTTTTACACCCCAGCCCATGCGGCGAAAGCTCATCTGGTCGGTACTTGTCATTGCCGGATCGAAAGCAATGGCTTTGCGCAATCTTCCATACATGGCACCTGCATACCAGCCCGCAGGAGTTAGTTCCACACCGCCGCCGGTAAATACATGCCCGGCCAGTGTGTAATTGGAAAAGTTCATGGCCGTAGTACCTGCATGCCCCTGAATCCATTTCCATTTCGGATGCACCGCCTGCATATTAAACGGCTGTGTAAATGTACCGCGCTGGTTGCTGTAGCTGTAAGTAAACGGCAAACTCACATCAAGAATGGTCACATTGAGGTTGCCACTGAAAAACCAGGTAAACGGATCGCGGCGTGCTTCAAATCCCTGCGCATCGTACAAAACCGACGAAAAATTAAGTCCGCCGCTTATGGTAACCATATCTTTCTGCCCGATTTTTTCGAGATTCTGTGCATGAATGGCTGCAACAGATAAGCACATGAATGCGGAGAGTAAGTTCTTTTTCATAACCGCACTTACTGTGTAACAATAATTATCCGCGATTCGCTGTCGAACTCAGCAGTAACACGCAACTGATAGTTGCCGGGCAGTGCCGCCGGTATGGTAATGCTGCCTGTCCAGCTGTTTGTGGTGAGCGGCGGCATACGGAAACGTTCAATCCCGCTGGCATCAAATACCTGAATAATGAATGTTTGCTCGGCATGCAGTTCCAGATCAACGGTGAATGTGCCGTTGTTGGGGTTGGGATATACAATAAGTGTATCAATTCCATTGTTGTTCCATGGAGTAGCGCCTCCGGGTACAAACGGACCGATGATCACATTACGCACGTAATTTACTTCGCAGCTTCCATAGTAGGCCTGCATGGTAATGGAAATTATACCGGTATCGCCATACAAAATAACGGGGGCAAACTGATTGCTGTCAATCACAGTTACCGAAGGCGGAAAAATCCAGTTTACCGAATCAGGACGCGGGTTGCTGATGTCCACAATAACCACCGTATCACCCATATCGGGATTGGTAGAAAGAAGGAAGTCGGGAGCAGGCGAGAGGCTGTTGGTATCAATTACGGCAGATGTTGAACGTGTGCAGCCCAGCGTATCACGGATAATAAATGAATAGTTTCCGTAACCAAGATTACCAAACACACCTGAATTCTGAAACGTACTGCCACCATCAATAGAAAACTGATACGGAGGCACACCGCCCCAGGCATACACCTGTACCTGTCCGGTAGGTTGCAGCGGATCGCAGGGCTGAAAGCTGAGGGTTGAATCGCTAAGCACATCGGGTACGTGTACACGCACGGTATCGGTACCCACGCAGCCGGCATTGTCGTTGATCGTTACTATGTAAGTAAGTGAATCGGCCGGATAAACAGTTACCGGCGATCCGCTTCCTCCGTTATTGTCCCAGCTGATACTGAACCCCGGCGTACCTCCCACCGGCGAAGCCGTAAGCACTGCGCCTGAGCCGGGACAAATCGTGGTATCGGTATTGGCAATTACAGTAAGCGTATTTACATAGTTTACTGTAATTGAATCGCTGCGCGTACATCCGTTCTGAGGGTGTGTAACTGTAAGTACATACACGCCCTGCTGCGTCACCACAGCCGGATCGGCAGAGGAGAAATTGCCTGGGCCTGTCCACCATAATCCTGCGCCAATATTGGCCGAGCTTCCGTCAATGCTCACACTGTCGAACGAGCAGTTTAAAACCGGTACATTAGCGGGCACCGTTACGTTGGGCGGAGTAATGAACTGATTTACATTTACCACGCCCTGCGACAGGCAGCCGTTTATGAGGCTTGTGGTGGTGAGTATGTAGTTGCCGGGCACGGAAACAGTGGCCGGGTTGTTTACAAAAACCGTATCGCCCACAAGGTT
Source organism: Bacteroidota bacterium (assembly GCA_020402865.1). Taxonomy (NCBI): domain Bacteria; kingdom Pseudomonadati; phylum Bacteroidota; species Bacteroidota bacterium. Next base: position 8,025 of record JADBYT010000043.1, read on the forward strand.
CCAGACCTGCACCCCGCCGGTAACCGGTGGCGAATTAAGCTGCACACTTGTTTGCAGGCAGGTGAGTGTGTCTATACTCGCAGGGAGCAATACAGGGGGCGGTGTGATGTTTTCGTTTACGAAAATAGTGTCGCTGTTTTCGCAACCATTGCGACGGCTGTGGATGGTTAAAAGGTAATTGCCCGACACGGTGGCTGCAAACGGATTGGGGAATACGCCCTGAATGGACGTCCAGCGAAGCGAATCGGCCGGGTAAAGCGTGGCGGCGTCCAATATTACCGAGTCTGCGGAGCAGGTGAGATCCTGAACAAAACCAAATGGCTGTAATGCAGGCCGGACAGTATCTACAATTACCTGCATGGTATCCCTCCACATGCACTGATTGGGTGATGTGGCTGTGAGTATGTATTGTCCGGGATCAGAGGTAATAACAGAGTCCGGAAATTGCATGCTGTTGGGAAACGTCCATACTAACGTTGCTCCGGGCGTTGTACTGAAACCATTGAGCAGTACGGATGTGTGAATACAGGTAAGCGAGTCGTTGAGGCCGGCGTTTACAGTGGGTGAGGGGAGTAATGTAATGACAGAACTTCTGAGTGCAGATTGTAAACCACAATCTGATTGCGCACTAACCGTAAGTGTGCCGCCGGTTGCATTCAATCCGAAAATTAATTGCACAGCATTACCCGAAGGCACAAGTGTAACGCCGCTGCCCGAATAGCTCCAGTTGTAGGATGTAGCATATTGCACGGGAGAAACACTTGCGGTAATGGGATTTCCTCCCCGGCAGAAGGCAGTAGATGAATAGCTGATTAGAGAAGGTTGTGGCGCAGCAAGGCAATAGACCTTGTAAGGGCTGGGTAGTATATTTCTTTTTGCCGCAGAAATATACAGGTGATTTCGAAAGCGGACGAGTCTGATTTCACTATTGTAATTAGCAATACCAGGATCCCAAGTCAATAATGAAGCGGGATAGGTGTAACCCACAAAATGATTTCGTGAGGTTGTATTAATTGCTGTAAAATCGCCGGCAATAAATACGAATGGGGTAGTGGAAACATTACCGGGATAGGTTTCAATTTTTCTTACAGGAGCATTAAAGAGCAACGATGTACTAAGCAGCGCACCCGTATTCTTGTTAAGATAGGCAAAGTAATTACGGGTTGTTGTTACTGAAAAAGCAGTAAACTCACCACCCACAGCAATGAAGTTTCCGTTTATACTGGCAATGTCATAAACGGCCGCATTCGGATTCGGGTTCCAGGTCAGAACACGCACCGGCCCCGAAGACGTGAGCGTATATTTTGTAAGATGCTGTGCACTCCCGTCCAAAAAATCGCCTCCCACATACAACGAGCCTCCTTCTACTAAAACAGTACGTACAAAATTACCTGCAGAAGCTCCGATTGAATGTGTCCAGCCGGTTAACAACTGTCCGGTATTCGCATTAAATGCCGCTAAAAAGCTAATACTAATAGGAGTAGAAATAGAAAAAGAGCCTGCTACAAATAAAGTATCGCCTGTATGTGATAAAGAATAGTCAAAAATGCTGTCTGTGGAATTTTCAAGGAAGTCGCGAAACCAGATAACATTGCCAGCTGTATCAATACAAGTTATACGTTGATTGTTTAGTGAAGGGGTTTTCTGAGAAAAGTATAAGCGATTGGTTTTAAAGGCAATTTTAGGTGTCGGAATCGGGACGTTGCTGGAAATGGTGTTCACTAATAACGTAGTGGTGACGCCGGTTGTAAGGTTTGTTTTTCGGATGTCCCAACCATTGGCAGATGACGGTTGATACCGTGCAGTAAACAATACATTGCGAATAGTGTCTTCACACGTAGCGGTAACATTCCAGCCAGAAACGGGTGATGGATTGTAGTTTGTGGTAACGTCAAGCGGTGTAATGAATTGGGCCATTGCCGCAAACGGCAACAACCACATCAACAGAAAAAAGGGTATGCGAAGCATAACGGGGGCGAAAACGTATTTTAGGGTTCAGGTTAACCGGGTGTGAACTTTTTACGGGAATACCCGTAGAAGGTTCCTAAAAATATTCTTTTTTCGCACACAAATACATGATTTGAAAAAGTCGTGTATTTTGGAACCGTAGAAAACCCTGACCATAAAATATGTACGCCCCTCAAAGAATACTGCTTCTTTTATTTCTCCTGTCCGTCCAAATGCCGGTTTGGTCGCAAACTGCGCCAGTTGCAGATGCGCAGCAGAGTTATGTGTTGTCGCTGCTGAATAAAGTAACGTCGCAAAACAGGCTTTTGAGTCAGATGGATCCTGATAGTATGGCGGCCTTACCTTTTGGTATTCATAAAACCATTGGCGGGCAGGAATATGTAATTGCTATAGACAGCAGCACATTCAGGCCGGGCATAGCTACCTTTTCGGCCTATATGGCGCTTACCTTTCCGGGTGCTACAAACAAAATCTGCTTTGCAGCCAAAAACATTGCCTTTAACCCCAAAGGTGTAGTGGCCGGGCCCAACACCAAGCTTATGCTCGTAAGTGAGCACCGCATCAACATCGGGCCTAAGGTGCAACTGGTACTCAAGCCCGATGGCTATAATTATGTGGAGTGGGACTGTAACGGCTTTCAGGCTGTAAATCTGCGTGGCTACTTTGAATTTGATCCGGGTATGATTTATCCCGATCCATCGGCTCCGCAGCCCGATAGTGTGGTGCGCGCCATGGTGCAGATACACACCAGCGACGTACAAAATATGATTATGCAAACCAGCATTGCTCCGTTTTGCGTACGCGGGGTGAATGATGTGGTATTTACCGTAACCAATGCTACTGCTGATTTCAGCGAAGTAACCAACGCACCCGGCATGGCTTTTCCGCAGGGGTACAACCTTTCCAATATGCCCGATCCGCTTGCATGGAAAGGATTTTACATGCAGCAGTTCAGCGTAAAACTGCCCCCGCAATTGGCCCGAAACGGCCAGCCGCCAATAATTTCAGCCACCAATCTGCTCATTGATAATAGTGGTTTATCGGGCTTTTTTCAGGGGCAGAATTTGTTCAGCACCAAAAGCGGAAGCATGAGCGGCTGGGGCTTCTCGGTCAATCAGCTTAATGTAAATATCGTTTCCAACCATGTTAACGGCGCCGGCATGAGCGGCCATGTAAAGCTGCCGGTCAGCGAAAACGATTCGCTTTCATACGCCGCTGCATTGTCGCAGAATTTGCAAACCGGCGATCTCGATTATGCGTTTACCATTTCGCCGGCGGCCAACTACAAGGCTGATGTGTTTTCGGCACGTTTTGAATTGTACAATACTTCGCGCATTACCGTAGCCAGCATCAATAAAAAACTAAAACCCTCGGCCGAACTCAACGGTAAAATTTCAATCGATCACGCTAATGCCAAAGCTCCGCAATTAGCGTTTCAGCAACTGCTCATTGCGGCCGATGCACCTGTATTGCGGGGCGGAACGTTCGCGCTTGTTTCAGGTGATCCGAATAATACAAAGCTCGCCGGCTTTCGCATGACCATCAATAATATTGGTATCGTGCAAAGCAGCTCTTCGCCGGCACTCACATTTACTGTGGGATTAAACTTCACCGACAGCAGCAGCAATCTTTCGTTAGGCGCAGGGGGGAGTTTCCTCATTCAATCAAAATCCATGCAGGTGGCCGATCCTGCCGCCGGGCAAGGCAGTCAGAAATGGAAGTGGGAGTTTGACAAGGTTACCGTAAACAATATAAATCTCAGCTATAATTCAGGGCCATTTGGTCTTAACGGATTGATTCAATTTAAAGACAATGACCCGGTTTACGGCAATGGATTTTTCGGAAGTATTCAGTTCAGGTGCGAACCCATGAGTGCATCAGCCTCGGCCAGTGTATGGTTTGGAAATGTATCAAACTACCGCTATTTCTATGTAGATGCGGCTATTCCGGTTGAAATGCCTATTGGCTCAACCGGACTTTCATTTTATCGTTTCATGGGCGGCGTGTATTATCATATGCGACAGCCTCCCGGACAGCCACTCGAAAATTTACTTTACACCGGGGCATTTGGCAACGCCTTGAATTATATTCCTGATCAGAGTGCGGGGTTGGGACTTAAAGCGGGCATCACCGTGGGAACTTCAGGTTCGCCGCGCCCGGCCAATGGCGATGTGGCTTTTGAAATGCAGTTCAATGCAAGCGGCGGCATAAACTTTATCCGCCTCACCGGCGATTTATATTGTATGATTGAGGTGAGCCAGCGTCAGGGCCCGGCAGCAAACGCAGCGCCGATACGTGGTGCCATGATTATGAATTACGATTTTCAGAACAGTACGTTCCATACACTCATTGGCATGAATATCAATCTGCCTTCGCTCACCGGCAGCGGACAGGCGGTAATTCATTTCGAGCCCAATCTCTGGTATGTGTATGTGGGCCGTCCGCAAAACCGTGTAACGCTTAGTGTAGCCAATATCGCCACGTTTACAGCCTACATAGAAGCTGGCAAACAACTCGACCCCATGCCACCGCCGCCGTCAAATGTAACTTCCATTCTCGGCAACAGCAATGTGGCCAACCAGCGCAACCAGCAGGCCTTAGCGAACTGTTCGGGCTTTGCGTTTGGTGCTGCATTTAACACCGGTTTTGAAGGCGATATTGGTATCAATAATTTTGAAATATATTACTTGTTTGCTGCGGGTGCAGGAATGGATATTATGGTACTCAACTATGGCCCAAATGCCCATTGCGTAAACAGCACAACGCCCGCGGGCATAAAAGGCTGGTATGCACAGGGGCAGATTTACGCCTACCTGCAAGGCGCTGTGGGCGCGCGAGGGAATAATTTCGATGTGGTTATCCTCAATCTTTCCGCTGCGGCGGTGTTGCAGGCCAAACTCCCTAATCCAAACTGGGTAGCGGGCAGCATGGGGGTTCAATATGATATTCTCGGAGGATTGATTAAAGGACAACAAACCTTTGCATTTGAACTGGGTAACCAATGCGCCATTACCAATTGAGTATGAAAAAGTATTTTCTTCTTTTACTGGCGCTTGGCCTGTTCAGGCTGCTTAGTGCGCAGGATGTGTTTGTGCGTGCAGCTGTTTACAAAGACACCGCTTACATACGCTGGGTGCCGGCCAGTTATGAGGTTTGGAAAACGGGAATTCAGCAGGGATATATCGTAGAACGATTTACGCTTGATGCGTATATGGATTTAGGGGCTAATGCCGCAGGCAAAGGAACCGTACTGACAACCCAGCCGCTGAAACCCTTAGCCAAAGCCGATGCCGCATGGAATACACTGAAACAGCGCGAGCCTTTAGCTGCACTTGTGTACGACGAAATTTATGCCTCAAAACCCTTGCCTGCGGATGCGGCCAAACGCAAAACGGCTCAGGAAATTAGCTTCGGCTATGCCATGAAAGCCTGCGACTATTCGCCGGATGTTGCGGCTGCGCATGGGTTAATGGTTAAAGATGCAAACGTGCAGCGCGGCGAAGTGTATGTGTATCTGGTGTATGTAAATAACTCGCCGGCCTTGAAACCGGGCATGGGCAAAGCCGACCCGAAAACGAATGTGGCTCCTGCTGTAGCCAAACCAGCTATACGTGGTGGTAACCGTTTTGCAATGCTCAGTTTTGATGCAGCAGCCACACGTAATGCGTTTGCCGGATACATCATTGAACGTTCGGCAGACAGTGTGCGCTTTGAGCGGATGAATAAAAACCTGCTGGTGTTTGCCGTATCGGATGCCGAGCAAAATAAAACGGAATTGTATTACAAGGACTCGCTGCCGCAAAACGGAAAGCCTTACTGGTACAGGGTGCGCGGCTGGTCGTATTTCGGATTCGAGGGCGCGCCGTCGGCTGCTGTGCGCGTGCGTGGAAAAGAGGAATGGACTGCTTACCCCGAAATAGATTCCTGCTTCAGCGCCGATAATAAAACGGCACAACTGCGCTGGAAAATACCGTCTGCCCTCAATACACAACAGCTAAAACACTTTACCGTTTTGCGGGGCGGCAATGCAGGCGGCCCGTTTGCACCGGTCAAAAATGCCGCCGCTTTACCACCTGTCACCACACTGTTTACCGATGCCGCACCGGAGTTCACAAACTACTACGTGGTTGCCGCCATCAGCAATGATGGCGACACCGCCTTTTCTTATCCCGCCCTGCTGCAACTGGCCGATGAAGTGCCGCCTGCGGCTCCCGAAAATGTAACGGGGATAATTGACAGCAATGGCGTGGTGCAACTGAAATGGAACGCCGTAAATGCCACCGACCTGCGCGGCTATCGTGTATTCCGCTGCAACAGTCTTAATGAGGAGTTTGTTGAAATAACCGATACACTAATTGCTGCAACCCGTTTTCGCGACAGTGTGGCCACGCAAACCCTCACGCGCGATGTATTTTATACCGTGCGTGCCGTGGATCGCGTGTACAATAATTCGCCCGATGCAAAGCCTGCACGCCTGAAACGCCCCGATAAAGTGGCGCCCGTGGCACCCGTGTTTATCAGCGCCGTTCATAATGATTCGGCTATCGTGCTGCGCTGGATACGCAGCAGCAGCAGTGATGTAAGCGAGGTCAAACTTCTGCGCACTGCCGCCGGCAAACAATCGGTGCTTGTAAGTACCTTCCGGGCTACTGACACCACCACGCATTTTACCGACACACAAGCCCCCGCCGGTGCTGACTACATCTATCAGCTCATTTGCACCGACAGTAGCGGGAACAAAAGTACATCTGCTTCTCCGCAGGTTATTTTTCGCCCACGCATCCGCGTGGCATTGAAAGATGTAAACGTAAAACTTGATACAGAAAATAAGCAGGTGACTATTTCCTGGGCAGCTCCGGCCGAAGAAGTGGACCGTTACATTATTTACCGCGCCACAGAAAACCAGCCTATGCGCACTTTCGAAACACTACCCGGTAATTCTGCAACGTTTACCGATAGCCGTGTTTCGCCGGGAAATACGTATCAATACCGCATAAAAGCGATTTACAAAAGCGGAGCAGAAACGGAGCTTTCGCCGGTGAGGGTGGTGACGTATTGATGAGGGAAATATTCTTTTCCTATTTTTGCAAATAAACTCTTCCTGCAACCCTTTATTCAACCCCAATGCTGATCAAACATCTTCTGCTTACTCCGATAGTGTTGTTTTGTGCATTTTCAATCAATGCACAAATAACAGCCGATTCGTCATTTACCGATTCAATTGGTTTATGCTGGAAAGGGAAAGTGCAAAGTGGAAAAATGGATGGAGAATGGACTGCAAGAGATTGCCGCACTAAACGATTACTGATTATTACCAATTTCAGTAGTGGTAAAAAACAGGGGGAAGAACGACATTGCAATACGAAGGGAAAGAAAACGGCAATTTATCAGTACAGTGAAAATAAGTTAAACGGCACTACTGTCTATTTTTATGGCAATACGGGCGATACGCTGGGTTGCGTGAATTATTCCAACGGAGTTATTCACGGACAATGGCGTATTTGTGACACCAACGGACGCACCATGCGCTTTGTGGAGTGGGAGATGGGGAAAATTAAATCGGCTTTTCCTGAAGTGGATAAATTTACACGGCATGAGCCCCCGCGCAATTATCGTGATTATGCAGCATTGACAGCAAGGATTATGGAGGCTGAAACTGAGATAGTCAGTCAGTCGCTTAAGGAAAATAACAATGCACAGGCCCCGCCCGATTCTGTTTACAACATAGCCGAAGTGATGCCTGAATTTCCGGGTGGAATGAATGAACTGATGAATTATCTCAGAACAAATATCATTTATCCTGCAAAGGCAAAAACAGATGGGAAACAAGGAACGGTTTATGTGGAATTCCTGATTACAAAAACAGGGAAGGTGACCAATGTGCAAATAGTAAAGGGCGTGGAGGGAGCGCCCGAACTTGCGGAAGAAGCAGTTCGCGTGGTAGAGCAAATGCCCGACTGGAAACCGGCATTGGAAAAAGGGAAACCGGTTGCCGCCAAAATGACGCTGCCGGTGCGTTTCAAATTGCAAGGCCCTTCACCCGCTGGGAAGTAAGTAGCAGCACAATGATAAATTCAATTTGTAAATGTGTAAAGTAGTAATCTTTTTTACTGTGCTGCTGTTTTGTATTAACAAAGATGTTCAGCATACAGAAGATTTATCAAACACCGAATCGAAAGGGTTGCTGTGGAAAGAAAAAACCAGCAACGGCCGTATAACCGATACCTGAAAATACTGTGCAAGCTTTGTGTGCTTTATTTTCACCGTAATGTGTGTCGATGGTGTACAACATATATATTAATTACTGAAAATATTACTGATTTAATCTATCTTTATCGCGTACATAATTAACCCTGTTTATCAATGAAAAAAGTACAATTATTCCTCAATATAATTTTACTGATAAATTCCACTTCACTGTTTGCAAATAACAGGAAAGACGATGATGATCTTTGCTGGAATGGCGAAAAGGAAAATGGACAAAAAACTGGCGAGTGGATAGCCACTGATTGCAAGACCGGAATTAAAAAAATATCAACGTTTTATTTGGCGGGCAAAAAAGATGGCACAGAAACACATTATCAGCAAAACGGTAAACCTCAGTCAATATATACCTATTCAAAAGGCAAAATAAATGGACTGGTTGTACATTTCACTCCTTTGAATGCGGATACGCTGGGTGTAATTAATTATGTAAATAATGTGCCGGAAGGTGAATGGCGTTTGTTTAACTGGAAAAAAAAACAGATTGCAACTATTACTATCAAAAAGGGTAAGATAGAAACCTCATCGCCATTAATGAAATTTACAAATATTAAACCGCCTCCCTCCGATTACAGACGTTACTTTAATGATTCACAGAAATATATTGGAATATATTATATGAATCAACAAGCTTTTGCTGATTTCAATAAAACCAAAAATTCTGGTGATAGTGTTCAGGTTTATTCAACAAATGAAGCGAAAGATTCCGGTGCTGAATTACCAGTATTCCGAGGTGGACAAAGTGAAATGATGGCGTTGATTCAAAATAATCTAGTATATCCACTTTCGGCACGGGAAACCGGAAGACAAGGGACAATTTACATTAGTTTTATTATCAATGAAGATGGAAGTATTTCCAATGAAGAGGTAATCAGTACCAGCAGTGCATTGGAAAAAAAGGCACCTGATCTCGCCGGTGAATCATTGCGCATTGTTAGTTTGTTTCCTCCATTTACACCGGCGGTTTTAAACGGGAAGCCAATTAAAGTGAAAATGATATTGCCTATAAGATATGTATTAAAATAACGCGACAAGAGATTCTGGCCGATTTTGCTTCACTCCGCATGCACGGCAAGCAGCGGCACATGGCTTTTGTAGGCCATTTCCGTAGTATGCGATTCGTTGAGCAGGCGGTCGAGCCAATTGTGTTTGCGCGGCATCATCACTACCCAGCCAGCCTGTTCGGAAGCTACAAAAGCGTTTAACGCAATTGCAAAATCTTCGCTGCTGAGTGTGTGCCAGCTATGGGGTACACTGCCGAGTTTTAGCTCGAGTTTGAGTTTTTCTGCGGCTTCACCGGCGTGTTCGGCTTGTTCGGGACTATCTGTAATGTGCAGCAGCAACAGGTGCGAGTTGAACAATCGGCGAAGTTCAAGAAGAGGCTGCAGTACATTGGTATTGGATAGGTAGCCCAAATCGCAAGCCACAGCAATTTTATCGGGCACCAAAAACTGTTGCTCGGCATCCACGCTCAGCACCGGACAATTCAACTTGTGCATGAGCATGGTGGTTACACTGCCCATGAGACGGCGTTGTACAAAGCCGCCGCCCTGCATACCGGCCACCACAAGTCCGGCCTTTTCCGCTTCGGCCACACCGGCAATTTCATCTACCGCCATGCCGCAGCGCACAATTACTGATACATTCAACGCATTGTGATACTTGCCTTGCAGCCGGTTGGCTTCCTGCTCAAGCCGTTTTTTATAACCTTCTTCCAGCTCATCCACCGAAGGCATAGCTACCGGGAATTCAGACGTAGGAATAGGAATGTGAAACACATGCATCAGCACCAGCCGGCTTCCGGTACGATACGAAAGCTCGGCCGCATAGTTGATGGCGGCAGCAGCGGCAGGAGAAAAATCGGTAGGTGCGAGAATGGTTTTCATGACGTTGGCTTTTTCCGAAAGTTAATCAGCCTGCCAGCCATGATACATGATGTTTATCAGCGCGGTTAGTGATTTTGGGCAGTTGATTTTGTATTCCTGTGAGTTCACAGCATAAATACGTCAAAGCTTAGATTATACAAGGGTTAAAGCCGGATTAATGTGTGTTAATTCTACTTCATTGCAGCTCTAATTTAATCAGATGCCAAAGTTGAAAACAGGTGATGGCCATAAGTTTGTATTGCTGATGCAACAAATCAGAAAACTATGGAAAACGTAATTCGTAAACTCAATTTGCTGATGCTGCTTGTGTTTTTCGGCAGCTCCTTAATGGCACAGGTAAATTTAACATCCGGACTGGTAGCCTACTATCCGTTTGATAATTCTACTGCCGATTTCAGTGGCAATAATAACAATGGTACAGCTTTCAACAACACCTGGTACATTCAGGACCGTAATGGAAATGCATTTGGTGCAATTAGTATGGGAGGCACCAGCAATCAGGGGCGGGTGCAAATAAATAACAGCCCTACACTTCAGTTTACCACTGCAGCTTCTTTTTCATGCTGGTTCCGGCTTAGCAGCAATGTGGCGTCAAACGGTTTCGGAAACCCTGTGGCCGGAGGAAATCACTGCTTGTTTTCGAAAGAAGGCGATCAGGGCAATGGCCTTCATGCCATGGCAAGCCTGTCGGGCTCCAATCTTACCACTTTTGTGGGGAATGTAAGCATGACCAACATTTCGGCTATTACACCATCCTATACAATTAACAATTGGGTGCATTACTGCTACATTATGGATGCCACCGAACAACGCATGTATATTAACGGTGTACTTGTAGCTACAGTTGCCGGTGCTCCCAATTTTGCAACCATGAACGGCCGGCAGTTGACGATAGGCCGTTTTGGTTACAACTGGTATCCGATGAATGGGTCGGTGGACGATTTTCGGGTGTACAACCGGGTACTGAACCAACAGGAAATTACTGAACTTGCACAACCTAATCCTGTATCAATGGCCGTGACCGGAGTTTCACCGGCCACAATTTGTGCCGGCGATTCAATTACGGTGAACTACACTTTTAACGGAACTATTTTCCCCGGAAATGCTTACACACTTGAACTTTCTGATATTGCCGGTACATTCAACTCAGTTGCCGAGTTGGGTAGTGTAGCCAGCCAGAGTGCAACCGGTCAACTTCGCTATCGCATTCCGGCTGGTGTTCCTTCGGGTACACAATACAAGATCAGATTACGCAGCAGTATGCCGCTAACTACCAGCCCGGCTTCAGCGGCGACGCTAACAATTAACGGTACGATTGGCAACGTACCTCCTTCGGCCAACTATCGATATGCCGGCTCGCTGGGTAACAGGCATTTTTATTTTCACTATTCCGGTACACAGACATGGGGAACGGCTCAGACCAACTGCGCAGCGCTGGGCGGGCATCTTGCCGTAATTCCCGATGCCACAACCAATATTTACCTTACCCGGAACCTGAACGGCAATGTCTGCCACATTGGCTTCACCGATCAGGTTACGGAAGGTAACTTCCAATGGGTAAACGGCATACCGGTAACCTATACCAACTGGAATTCTGGCGAACCCAACAACTCGGGTAACGAAGATTTCGGCACAATGAATTCTGCCGGATTCTGGAATGATGTAAACGGATCGGCTTCTTTTAACTTCTATCTCGAACTTCGTCCGGTATCCTCACCCGCACAAATCTGCGCAGGCAGCACACTTACGCTCACTGCCATGAACGTGGCCGGAGCGGCTTACTCGTGGAGTGGTCCCAATGGCTTTACGTCCACACAACAAAATCCGCAAATAGCCAACGTTACGCTTGCTGCTTCGGGCACATATACCGTAACCATTTCGGCAAACGGATGCAGCAGTTCATTTACCACTACTACTACTGTGCTTCCACAACCGCTAAACATCGGTCAGACTCAATCCCTGCCCGTATCACTAAGTACCGGATTGGTGTTGCACTATCCGATGAACGGCAATGCCAACGATGTGAGCGGAAACAATAACAATGGTACAATTTTCGGAGGTGCGCTTCCTGCTGCCGATCGTTTCGGAAACCCCAACAGTGCATTAAGTTTTGATGGTGTGAATGATTATATTGATGTACCGGATGGCACATATTTTACGGGAAGTTCATTTTCAATAAGCTGTTGGTTTTATGCACGTACATACGCCAACTGGTCGCGTATAATCGATTTTTCGAACGGAACTCCGTCAAACAATGTATTGCTGGCACTCACCAACGGAAACTCCAGCCTTCAGGCACTTGTAGTGAACGTAGGTGCTACAAACGGCCCTACATTAACGGTTCCCAATGCGCCCGCAGCCAACCGCTGGCAACATATTACTGCCACATGGAGTAACGGCACTGCCACAATTTACTTAAACGGCGTGGCAGTGGCCAGCGGAGCCATTTCAACACCGGCAAACGTAGTACGTACGATCAATTATATAGGCCGCTCACCCTGGGCCGGCGATGCGTACGCCAATGCCATTTACGATGATCTGCGCATTTACAACCGCGCCTTAACAGCAGGCGAAGTACAGCTGCTTACCGGCGAACAGCCCTTCGCACTGGCTTATCAGAGCAATCCGGCAAGTACTTGTCCCAACACTACTGCTCAGATTGTCCTGCTTAACTCACAGCCCGGCATTTCGTATCAGCTGCAACTGTTGCCCGCCGCTACCAACGTGGGCGCCGCACAAACGGGCAATGGCGATACGCTTTTCTTTACCACCGGCACCATCACCGCAAATACCAACTTTCAGCTTGTAGCCACCAATCCTGCTACAGGTTGTGTATCTGCATTACCGCAGGTGCAGGTTTCGCTGCTTAACGCATCGTTTGTACCCACCGGCATCGGTGCCTCGCGCTGCGATCCGGGTACAGTCACAATTTCTGCTTCAGGAGCGGGTGTTGGCTCTGTATATCGCTGGTACACCGCCGCTACCGGAGGCCCCGTTTTGTTTACCGGACAAAATTTCACCACTCCGTTCATTTATACAACCACGGTTTACTATGTGTCTGTTTTTAACGGCACCTGCGAAAGCGGACGTACTGCGGTAACTGCTACCGTAAACTACGCCACAGCTCCTGCGGTTGATTTGTACAGCGGACAGATTATGCGTCTGGATTTCGACAACAACCTGGCCGATTCGAGTGGCAGCGGAAACGATATGTTGTTCTGGTCAACTGTCGGCTACACCACAGACCGGAACAATCAGCCCAACTCAGCCATTCAAACTACAGGTTCGGGACACCTGTATATGAATAATCCGCTCGGTTCGGAATTCAATGCGCTCAACAATCAGGTTACTATTTCCATCTGGGTCAATCAGCAACCCGGCAACTGGGGGCTCTACAGCCCGCTGCTCAATAAATATAATTCCTTTGGCGGCCTGTACATGGCTGTAGATAATTACTACAGTTTATCCGCACAAAGACAGGAAAACCGTGTACGCTGGCGGGTTTCGGCAAATACATTTTTAAACAGTAATACGGATGTACCTTATAACGAATGGCATCACATTGTGTGCGTGTATGGCGGCAATCAGTTGCGCATCTACCAGAACGGTGTACTCACCGGCACACTTAACGATCCGAACGGCATTACCAACACCGCAGTAGATGTAAAAATCGGTGAGCAAAGCAATGGACTGGGTAATGCAAACTGGCTTGGGAAGTTTGATGATGTAATTGTATATAACCGTGCACTGAACGCCGACGAAATTATGGCGCTTTACAACAACGGCAGTGTGGCCTTTGCCAACGATCCGCTTTGCGAAGGTGGTACGCTTCAGCTTTCGTCGCCGGTAATTGCGGGCGCTGCTTACCAGTGGAGCGGCCCCAACAGCTTTTCATCTACACAGGCTGTGCCGGCTGCAATGCCCAATGCAACTACCGCGCTGGCCGGAACCTACTCGCTGGTGATTACCAATCCCAACGGATGTGTATCATCGCCGCAATTGCAGCAGGTGGTTATCAATCCGCTTCCCGGTGCGCCCGCTGTACAAGGTGCAACCGTGTGCGGCAGCGGCAACGCCACACTCACAGCCACTGGCGGCAGCGGTTATGCGTGGTACAGTTCGCCCACCAGCACCACCGTGCTCGACAACGATTCAAGCTACACCATCAACAACCTCACCGCTACCGATACATTTTATGTATCAATAATCAGTGCTGCGGGTTGTCAGGGGCCACGCGCGGCAGTAATTGCCACATTCAATCAGCCGGTGAACACCAGTTACATTTCTACCGGTGCCACAGTGTGTAACAGTACTTCAAGTGCAGTTGTCAACCTGCAGTCGTCGCAGGCGGGTGTATCGTATCAGACATTTGCGGGCAGCGCGGCTGTGGGCAATGCGGTTACGGGCACAGGCTCGGCACTTTCCATCAGTATTCCGGTTGGTTCGCTGGCTGCGGGTAATAATGTGATTACCATTCAGGCTACGCAGCCGGGTTGCGGCACGGTTACATTAACCGATACCTCGCTTGTAAATGTGGTTGTGCCTGCTGTGCCTGTAGTTACTGCATCGGGTCCGCTCACATTCTGCACAGGCGGTTCGGTTACGCTTACTGCCGGCAACGCCTCGTCGTGGCTGTGGAGCAATAGTGCAACCTCGCAAAGTATAACCGTAAACCAGTCGGGCACCTTTACCGTGTCTGCCACCGATGCATTTGGCTGCAGCGCCGCATCGCAGCCGGTTACTGTAAACGTGGTAGCTCCGCCTGTGGCATCACTCAGCAGCTCAGGGCCGCTTACGTTCTGTCAGGGCAATACCGTTACACTCACTGCGCAGGGAGGCAGCAGCTATTTGTGGAGTACTGGTTCTTCCAGCAGCGCAATTACAGTAAGCAGCGCCGGCAGCTATTATGTAATTGCATCAAACGGTTCGTGCGCCGATACTTCAGTAACGGTAAACGTAACTGTAAATACACTCCCGCAGGTTAGCGTGCTGCTTACACAAGACACGTTCTGCATCAGCCAGACACAATTTACTCTTAGCGGCGCAAGCCCGGCCGGAGGTGTATGGAGTGGCAACGGCGTTAGCGGAAATAATTTCAGCGCACAGGCTGCAGGCGCAGGCCTGCAAACCATTATCTACACCTATACCGATTCGCTTGGCTGCAGCAATTCGGCTTCGCAAGTTGTTTGGGTAGATATTTGCACCGGTTCGGACGCTATGCAAGTCGATACATTTACTATCTATCCCAATCCGGCCAACAATTTACTTACCATTACCACAGGCCTCAATACGCCCATGCAATTTGAACTTACCGATATGAGCGGAAGAACGGTTCGTACATTCACCGTACTTTCCTCACATACACTCGACGTAAGTGAAATAAGTACCGGCGTTTATTTACTGCGAAGTATCGGTCTGGAAATAAAAACAATGAAGGTTGTCATTCAATAACCTGAACAATCAACAATCAAAGAGGCAATCTTGGAAGCACTGAGATTGCCTCTTTTTCAGGGTTTGATGTAATTGAGTTGTTTGAGAAGAATATTCAACGTGGCATTCAAACTGCCATCTACGGACCCGTCGGAAAGTTTTAGCAGATTGTTGCGCAGTAATTCCACATCCTGCGGCTTCCAGCCTTTACGCAACGTATCAAAAAAATCATTGTAGAATCCAAAACCCCAGTCCTGATAAAGTTTTCTTACCAATTTATCATTTGCTGCCCTTAGCCCGGCTTTGCGGTTACCGATCAGTACCTGAGCGAGAATGAACATGATATAATAGGTATGATAGCGCGCGTCTTTTTGTTTTTTCAGCTCATTTAAAAAGTCTTTACTTTTTTTAAACAGCGTATCCGTATCGTGCGCTTTAAGTTCGGGCCATGCATAGGAATATACTTCCAGCCGGCTCATCCATACCAGCGAATGTTTGTCTGGAATTCCCTTTTCCTTATGAAAGCGTAGCAGGTCGTCGCAATTTGAAAGTGCTTCGGAGTAGCGTGCAGTAGCAATTTGAATAGAAAGCAGATTGAGATAAATTGCTTCACTGCGTTTATGACGAAGGGTAGGGTAGGTGTTGATCAGTTCAGTGAGCACCTTCATGTGATTGTACGACTCTTCCGCATTATTATTGTGATACGCCAACATGGCTTCGGCCACTTTAAGCTGAAAACTGATAGCCACATCGCCGCCCGGTTCGTAAATGGCCGCTGGCATGGCCGGGCGTGCAGCAAGCATTTTGCGACAAGCTGTAAGGTGATGGTAAACTGATTTATCTTTTACCATTTTTGTGGAGGCCGAAATGGTAAACCGGGTAAAATGGTAATAAAACTGAAGCCGTGGAAACTGCCGGTGTCTGCGTGCCAGCGTACTCATCTGATTAAACATGGCATCCAGATCAAAGTCCTGTCCGAACACACTCAGGGCAATTTTCCGGTTCAGCTCGCGCATTTTCAGCAAGGTTGCATAGGCCGCAGTTGCCTCGGCATGTTGTACGAGCAATTTCTCAATACGCTCCACATCGTGTAATACGTGGGCTATATAAATGCGCTGGTGCAGCACATCGGGAAGCAGTTCAAGTACCTGATCGTTAAAGGCATTTTTATATAAAACCTCAAGCCTTTTATCGGCCATATTAAACTGTGCATCGAGCAAAAGCTGACGGCAGCGGTAATATTCGGCTTCGTACGGCAGCAAATCAGAAGCCGTATCACCTGCCGGTTTTATGACCTGCTCAAGTGTTTCGGCCAGTTTTTTTCTTAGTTTGAAAAAACGATTGCGTAATACATCAAAACTCTCCTTTTCGCGGGCATATACAAAGTTTACGGCTTCGTAAGTATTCAGCAGCTTGTTGTCCCGCTTCGCTATAAGCTCAATAAGTCGTAACATTTTAGGCGAATCAGCAAATTCGCGTTTCAGCCGGGCTTTTTCGTGCTCATTCAGTTTCTGATAGCTGTCGCGTATGAACTGATTCATGACTAACAATATAAAACAAAAATAGCTGTTGCATTTTCATACAACAGCTATTTCAGATAAGACAGGATAAATTAATTCTTCACCAGCTTTACCGTTTGTACCCGGCGGCCGTTTTGCCAAACTTCAGCAAAATACACACCGGCCGCCAGTTCCATTTGCAGCGCAAAACGATGCTGCTGCGGCTGAATTTCACTGAGCAGCCGGCCCGATGCATCGGTAATACGCACCTGAATCTGATCGGTGGCAATCGCTTCGGGCAGTTCGAAAGTGAGCTGGCTGGCAAACGGGTTGGGATACACACTGAGCAAACTTGACTGCGTTTCGCTGATGCCGTTGGGCATAATTGTAATTGTTTGCGAAATCTGATCACAACCTACACAATTGCATGCCAGCAGCGTAACGGTATAAGTACCCGGTGCTGAATAGGTGTGTGTGGGATTTTGAAGTGACGATGAGGGCGTGTTGTCGCCGAAATTCCATGTCCACTGTGTGGGTGAGTTGGTGCTGTTATCCGTAAAGTTTACAGGCACCAGATTTTGCGGCCCTGCAGGCAGATAGGTGAATGCCGGCGAAGGAGCTACAGTAAGCTGGGTGGATGTCCAGGAGAGCTTAAACCCGGGATAAGTCACCGAACCATCAGATGAGAATACAATAAACAGTGAACCTGATGCCGAATTGAACGTAGGATTTGATGGCATCTGATCATCGAAAAACAGGAGTGGGGCGCTGGCACTGGTTCCGTCGTAAATCGACAGATAATCATAGTTAATTTCCAGATCCATTGAATCAATGGTGATCGTCAGGTTATTGGCGCAGGTTGGAGTAATTGTGAACGTACAGTTCTGGTTGTCGGAATAATCGCCGTTAGGGCCACCCGAATCGTACAAAATACCGGAAAGTGTACTTAGCGACTGATTCTGGCAGATATTGGCCGCATTTACAACCGTGATGTATTGGATTTGTGTAAGACTGTCGCTGCCAAATGCATTTGCACAAACCAGTTTTACCGGATATATGCCGGCCGTGTTATACACAATACCTGAAGGATTCTGGCTGGTTGACGAGGTGGTGGCGGCTCCTGTAAATGTCCAGTTCCACGAGGTGGGTGCGAAATTGGAAAGATCAAAGAAGTTGGCATTTCCTCCGGCAATCACGATGTTGTTGTTTACCGTAAAATTGCAAACGGGCGCCTGTGTATTCGCTACAAAATAAACCATGTAATCTTCTACCTGTCCGCGTACCGGACTGTGGCAGCCTGATGTAATGGTGTTAATATCGGAAATTACACGCATGCGTAAACGGGTGTTTAGTGTAGCCGCAAACGACGTATTGACAATTCCCTGATGCACATAAGCAGGTTGACCGGCCGGTGTGTTGTAAATACGTTCGTTAGTCTGGAATGCCCCATCGTTGTTGTAGTCGATGTATGCAGCCACATACTCCGCTGCAAGTCCGTTTGCATCCGTGTGTATGGTAATCGGGTAAGTAGCGCCTGCAATGAGCAAGGTAGAATCGGCACAGGTAAAATCGCTGAAACCATCAATGGCATTGGCTGATGAATAGTTGATTGTATTAAACTGTACCTGTGTAATCCCCTGGTTGCAGCAGAAGTTTTGTGTAGCCGGGTTACAGCTCGACGGAATAGGTCCGGGAATATTGTTTACGGTTACTGTAAATGTGGTCGTATCTATGCCGGAACAAAAGCCAGTTCCAGAAGCAATAAGCGTTACACTATAAGTTCCCGCCGCATTGTAAATGTGTGTGGGCGAGTTTTGTGTCGATAAGGGGCTGCTGTCGCCAAAATCCCAGCTGAATACGTTGGCATTGGCAGAGGTATTGTTAAATGTTACACTTGCCGGAACCGAGCAGCTGATTAACGGTGAGGGAATTGCAGAAGCAGCTACCACGTATGTATTTATTCCGCCCACGCCCACTGCATACCACGCATTGGCAGTTTGAATAACCTGCGGCGAACAGGCTCCGAACAAATCTTCCGCAGCCTGTTCTGCCCCTACGCGCGCATCCAGAAACGTGGAGTTCGGGGTGAGATACACCGTAAGGTTGCGGTAAGTAATGTCGCTGGCATCACTCATGCCAATGGCGGTTACATTATAGGCATTGCTCAGGTCGTTGGTGCCTGAACCGCCCTGACAAAGCAGGTAAAACCAGAAATTCTGAATTCCGCTGTCGTAATGAACAATATCGCCGTTGTTGAACCAGAGTCCGCCATAAGTATCCGCACACTGAAACTGGTTAGGGTTTGCCATGTTGCGGAAAGGCTGCCCGCTGCTATTGGGGCGCACAATCTGATCGCCGATAAACCAGGATCCGGCTGTGGGATTGTAAGTAAAGCGTATAGCAGCGCCAAACACATCGCTGAACGATTCATTAAGCGCACCCGACTCACCGGCATATACCAGTGCTGCTGAAAATTCAGTTACACCGTGTGTGTATTCATGGCCAACAATTTCAAGTGAGGTGAGCGGGAAATAGTCCACGCCGTCGCCATCGCCGTATGCCATGTTTGTGCCGTTCCAGTAGGCATTTACATATAAACCGTCATGCACCTGACACAGTGCCGGCATACCCGCATTATCTTGTCCCACACGGCCGTAACGCTGATTAAAAAAGTCATACGTCATTTCTGTGCCCCAATGCCCGTCGGTTGCAAATTCATCAAGCGCGGCATTGGCCTGCCAGAAATTATCAGTATCAAAAATATCTGTAGGGCCAGGAGAATAGGTATGTATTCCACCACCACGACCGGTTTCTTTAAGCCGGTATGAAGTGGGGGATATGCTGTCGGTAACAATTGTTTGCGCACCATTGTGCCCGGTTACCGCCACACCATTCACGTCAATATGATACATGCGAAGCTGCTTGGCTACCAGCGCGCCGGTTTGTGCATTTACAAATACCCAGTTCCGGCCAATGGGTTCGTGCGCAAATACATCCACTTTCCAGGTAAGAAACCATTGCCCTGCATCATTTTTGCACACACGCAGTGCGGCTTCCTTTATTACCTGATCGCGCTTCAGTTCACCGGTTTCCCACTTGTACTTTGTGGCTCCCGTAATTTTCACAGCCGCATCAAGCGCCTGTGCATTATTCAGCAGAAGCATGTTTGATACGTTGATTCCTTTGTAATATTCACCGTTGGCAGAAACTACTTTGCCGTTTCGTGTATGTACGTAATACACGCCCCCTTCAACCTGTACATGGTTATACAACTGTCGGTAGCGGTAATGAACCATACCATATTTGTCATTCTCAGTAGCGTATAGTTCAAAGCGGGTTTCGTTTCCAGCCTTCAATAGTTGTTTAAGCCAGTTTTCAAAGCCGGTGTTTATTGTTAATGGTTGTTCAAAAACGGCAAAAGCTAGTGTTTGCCGCTCATCGCTGATGACTACTTTTTTGGTGCCCGGCACTACACGTTGTGCATCGGCGCCTGTATAAACAGCAGCTCCGGCCGACACAGCTACAGCAAAGGCGAGTACAAATGCGCTAATTTTTTTAAACATGGTGTTGAGTTTGGTGAGAGGATCGGGGAGATTCTTGTCTTAAGATAATTAATTTATTTTACCTGCTGAACAAGCATTGGGTTTCGGTGTGAAAAAACACGTTGGATTCCCGGAATTCAAACCAGCAAGCGATGAGAAGTTTTCGCGCCTTGTGTTGCCCTCAAAGCACATTTTTTACCCGTTCGTCTTGAGATATTCGCCAGATAAAGCCATCAAGCACATAATGTGTAAGTTGTGGCAGAGCAAGCAGCGGTACAATAAGGGCAAGCAGCTCGCTGTTTTCTGAAATGAAATTGAAATTCAATTCACCAAACACTTCCGGCCTTTCCTGCCACACCAGTATATCCCAAAGCCATTCTTCGGCAAAAGCAAATGCAAGCAGCAAACCGGCAAAAACTGTCAGCATACGCACGCTGAAGAGTTTTTGTAACCACGGCTGGCGTTCAGCCGTGTATGTGCGCCTGCCGTAAAACCAAATGAGCGCCATATACGGAATACCATGCGAAATCACATTGAGCAGCGTAAAGGTCATATCGCCGTTATAGTGGACAATACCAAAATACCACGAAGCGGCAGTGCCTGCAATTAATGCAGCGCGCGGGAAATTGAAGTTGCGTGTTTGTATGTACTGTGTTATTTCTTTTGCACACCAAATGGCGAGCAACAATAAATAGATAATTCCCGCCACGACCGCAATGCCATGAGCCGCAATACGGGGTTGCACAAAATCGCCGGCTACAAACCAGTGAAAATCGCGGCCGGGATGCAAATGCCACCACAGCAGCGGATAAAGCATGGTGGCATAAATGACCACCGAATCAATACGGCTTTTCCAGCTTTTGGTCTCGCGGCGCGAGTAAATGCGCATGAAGCCATATTGCTGGCGCACAAAATGAAACACAGCCACATAAGCCACCACACGCCAGAACCATTGCATACCAATCAGGCAAAGCAATACGCCAGCCACATAACATATAGCCGGAATTCCCAGCAGCAGCCATTTACGCTCCCGCATCAGGCTTTTATCGAAATACGTGCGGTAAAGTGTGCTGTACACATGCGCCACATCTATGCACAACACAAGTACAATCCATGCCGCTGTGTTTACCGGCTGCTGTTCGCCAAACCATTGCGGAAACAGCATAATGAGCAGCAGTCCCAGCAGCGGCGGGAAAAGAATAAACAAACCATCGGCCAGCGGCGAATGTATCCACGGTTGTTTATTCATGCGGCAAAAGATTGGCACATACTTTTTCAGCCGCAGCAATTCCCGCATAAAATGCTTCTTCGAAAATAGAAATACCGCTCAGATCGGAATGTGCAAAATGAATACAGTTGCCGATTGATTCAGCTGCGCGCATACGGCTTTCGCTCCACACAAAGCCGGGCAATGGTCTTATCATGGCATGTCCCCAAAGCCATACATCAATATTACTGATGCAGCTGCGGGCATTGGGATGCGCCTGCTCAAGTTCGGCAATGATCAGTTCGCACCACTGCGCGTGGGTAAGTTCGCTAGCTTCCTTTCTTGCTTCGGATGGCGGCAGGTGTGAGAGCGGCAGATAAAACGTAAATACAAATTCATCGCCGGGCATTTGCAGTTGCTGATGACAGGCATTCACATAGCCAAGTGATCTGCCTCCGTGAATCACATTGTCCCAGCTCAAAGGCACAGCACCATTGCTGTAAAATTCCTTCGCCGTAATATTGGCTACCATCCACGGCGAATAGCTGAATCCGGCAAGGTTTCGTGTAGCACTACCTTTCAGAAGCCGTGCAGCCACAAACTGGGGTACGGCAAGAATAATTTGCCGGGCTTCATAGCGTGTGGTCAGGCCGCTTCCGGCATCCCAAACATCTGCCAGCGATTCGTTTTCGCCCGGCATTACCGCAAAAGCCACCTGCCGGGTGCGGATATGTGAACCAATTTTCTCGCGCAGGGTATTCGCCAGCCGTGCATTGCCTTCAGGAAACGTAATTACGGAGCCTTCATTTTGTTCGTCTTCGGCATGCCGCGAGGCAAAATAATGTATGCCCGCCCACGCCGATGTTTCCTCAAGTGTAGTGCCGTAGTCGTCGCGGCAGCAATAATTCACATACTCCAGCAGCTCAGAAGCCGTATAACCTTGGCGGGTCATCCATTGCTGCATCGACAACCTGTCGAGACTGCGATATTGTTCGTCGGCGCTGCTGCGGTTGAGCGGAATGGTGAAAGCCTGTTTACCATCGCTGCCGGTGGCTTTGCGGTAAACCTCCATCTGTTGCAGAAAACGCGTTATCTGTTTTGCCGTTTCTGCGGTTAATCCATAGTGCGGCACTAAATCATTTTGCCAGCGGCTGTTGATGAATAACCGCTCCTGTGGCTCAAAGCTCAGATGCAATTCATTGTACAAAGGTTTCCCGTTTGCATCAAAACCGGTAATCGTGCCGTTTTCCTGCAGCAGAGCTGTCAGTTCAGTAAGCGAAGGGTGGGGAAGGGGCAGGTAATGCGCTCCCCAGGGAAATGCCGATACCGGATTGCTTCCGCCTCTGGCATTACCACCGGTTTCTGTTTCCAGTTCAATGAGCAGAAACGGAATGCCGGCCTGCTTCAGCTTTCGTGCGGCAGATAGCCCGGCCACACCGCCGCCAATAATAAGCGTACTTATTTTTTCGGTGCGCGAATGAGCGGGAAAATTGCCGGTACGCAGTTTGTGTCCCAGATCACTGCCTGCTCCCGTAAGCTTTCCGGGTACAGGTTTATTGATGTGCGGGGTATGGCAACGCGGAAGCAGGAGTGATGCCCCCGCAGCCAGCACAAGCCGCTGTAGAAACGCACTGCGACTGAGCTGCACAGAGAATGGCTTGTTTAATTTACCCTGCTCCATTCTTTTTCAAAGTAATGCACCAGTGCCTGATTGTTAAGCCGGTTCACCTCTGCCTCACGCCGGGCCATATCTTTGGGAAAATGAAACAGTTGTGCAAATGTGGGTTCGTCCAGAAAGCGAAGCCCCGGTGGGAAACCGGTTGTGCGCAACGGCTTGTTTTCCTGCTGAACAAGCATAAAACCCCATTCGCCGAAAGACGGCACCAGCGCATGATAAGGCTTTACAGTGAGTCCGCACGATTCAATGGTTTGGTGAATACACCAGAACGATTGCGGAGCATAAAAAGGAGAGGTTGATTGTATTACCGCCATGCCGCCGGGCGAAAGTGTGCGGCGAAGCATATCGTAAAATGTTTTGGTGTAGAGTTTACCTACGGAGTAATTGGACGGGTCGGGAAAATCAACCACAATAAAATCGAAAAGTTGCCGGTTTGCAGACAACCAGCGGAAGGCATCGGTGTTTTGAATGTTTACCTTACTGGAAAGCAATGAGCGTTGATTAAGCGAAGTAAGCAGCTGGTGCGAAGAGAAAAGCCCCGTCATGTGCGGATCAAGATCAACCAGTACGATTTGTTTTACCGACGGGTATTTCAGCAATTCCCGCACCGCCAAACCATCGCCTCCGCCAAGCACAAGTACGCGCTGTGCATTGTTTACCTGAATCATTCCCGGGTGGACTAATGCTTCGTGATAGCGGTATTCATCAGTTGAACTGAATTGAAGGTTGCCATTTAAAAACAAACGAAGTTCATCGCCGTTTTTGGTGAGTACCATGCGCTGGTAAGGTGTGGAAGCCGAATACACGACATTGGCCTGATAGGTGGTTTCTTCGGTTTGTTCCATAATCCTGTCGGCATACACCATGCCTGCCACCAGTGCCAGTATTGACGTGATACCCGATATGGCGAGATAACGTCTGGTAGGGAGCTCGGCGCGAAATGCATAAACAAGATACAACCCCACACCGGCATTCATAAGGCCAAACAGCATCGACGTGCGGATGAGCCCGAGATAAGGCACAAGGAGCAACGGAAATATTACCGAAGCCAGCAGCGCCCCGATATAATCAAACGTAAATACTTTCGACACAAGATCGCGGAACGCTACGCGGTCTTTTAATATGCGCAGCAGCAGCGGTATTTCAAGCCCCACCAGCGTGCCGGTAATCCCCACCAGCAAATAAAGCAGCAGCCTGAACGATTCGATATGCGGAAAAAGATAAAACAGCAGCGCCGAACTGAAGCCGCCAATCAACCCAACCAGAATTTCAATCTGGATAAACCAGCCAAGCAGGTTGCGCTCGAAATAGCGTGAAAGCCACGAGCCGATGCCCATCGCAAAAAGATAAACACCGATAATGGTAGAGAATTGTGTAACCGAATCGCCAAGCAGATAGCTTGCCAGCGTGCCCGCAACCAGTTCATACACCAGTCCGCACGTGGCTACCACAAAAACGGCAAGCAGCAGCAGTAATTGCATGGCCCGTTATCCGTGAATGGCTGCGGCAATAATCCAGCCCAGCGCAAGCATAAAACCGGCAGCCAGAATAGCTAATGCCGTATTCTGCTTTTCCACAATTTCTTTCCACAGGTTATGCCGTACCACTAGCCGGTCAATAACCCAGAAAGCAAATACCAGCACAGCTATTCCGATAACGGAATAAACCAGCGAACTGATTAACGGTTTGGTTGAAAGAAACTCATTCATGACTTTCGTTTATTTATGATGACGGTAATAGGTGTTTCCCCGGTTTCCTGAGCCGTAAGGATTGCCTTTCGGATCAAATTTTTCATTGTCGGAACTGTTGTAATACAATATGCCGTTTCGCTGGGCATACACAAATGTGCCCAGCACAATCAGCACAAGCGCCGAATAGATATAAAGTCCCGCAGGTATTTTTTTCATGGCATTCGTATTACGAATAATCGCTGTTGCTCCAGCGGCGTTTCTCGAACAGGTGACGGCGCAGCAGGAGTAAAGCCGGTAAAAGTGCAATTGCAAGCACCGTCCACCAGTAATTGCTCACGGTTGGCACATCGCGCGTAAACAGTAGTTCTATGTTTTTGCCCGTTTCATTGGTTTTGCCTCTGTTTAACGTTATTTCTGCCCTGTATCGCCCTTCGGGAATGGCCGTAAGCAGCGCCTCATTGGTTCGGCTGCCTTCTTCCCAATGTCCTCCGTCATCAAAGCCGGTGTAAAATTCCGAGCCAACACTGGTGGCATATTCCACCAATGTGCTTTGATTAATAAGTACAACAGAGGACTCCGCCCAATTATTGGTTACATCGCTATTCAGGGCAACCTCCAGGTTTTTATTTCCGTCTTCAAGCGTAAATGGAGGTGTAACAACAGGTAAAGAGGTGGTAAGTGTGTCGGGTAATGTGTGCCGGCTGCTGTACACCACAGCACTTTTATGCCCCGGTACAAACTGAAGCAACGTAAGAATAAGCAGGGGCAGGAGGAAGGATGCCAGCAATCTTTTCTGCGGAATAAGCCACTCCGGCGCAGGCTGCGATGAACCAATGCCATGCTGCACAGGCATATCCGTTTCTTTTTTACCAAACGCAGCGGCCACCTCTTGCCGTGATATATAGCGCCCCTTATACCAGCCAAACGTGCTGAAATCAAACTCGCTGCTCATCAGGTAAGGAGGCGATACAAATTCCTGTGTGCTGATCCGGTTCTTGAAATTAGGAATGCCGGCAAGTTCTCCAACCGCTGTGCGCAGCACCGCATTTCCTTTCAGAAAAAGATCATACCGACGGTTTTCATACGTCAGTTCAAAATTATTCTTCACGGGCATTCCTTCTACAGGAGAAAGAAAAGTCCAGTGTCCGTCAAATTCACTCAGGAAATGTATCGGATATTCAGGATGAAAAAGCGTGTATTCGCGCCAGTAATAAGAAGTGCCGGCCTCCTGTTTCTCGTGAATGGCGGTAATGGTCCAATGCACATTTTCAACAATACCTTTGTCGCCAGGTTTAAACGTAGCACTTGTTTGAAATGCCTTTCCCCTGTTTTTAATTACCGAAACCCCGCGTGGCGAAGCGGCCAGCACACTAAAGCACGAGCTGCAGCTGAGATGCGAGTGCTGTTGCGCGGTGTATGACGGGATGGTGTGGCGGCAAACCGGACAGGCATATTCGGCCACCAGCGGCGCCGCTGTGTTTGCAGCAAGTGTTTTATTCAGAAACACGGCACGGCTTTCAGCATTGAGCGTTTTGCC
Source organism: Bacteroidota bacterium (assembly GCA_020402865.1). Classification (NCBI taxonomy): domain Bacteria; kingdom Pseudomonadati; phylum Bacteroidota; species Bacteroidota bacterium. The sequence goes on from JADBYT010000043.1 coordinate 34,727, forward strand.
GATGAAAGCGACTCCGGTAAGTTCCTTATTCACCGCCATTCTAAATACAGCGCCCACATCATTCTGCATCCAGATTGTAATGAACAGCTTATCCAGCCCGGCAAGCGGCATACTTCCGGTAACAATTCGCGAATCCACATTCAAAATTGCTGTTACCGTAAATAATTCCTTGTTGGGAAAAACCAAAATAGGCTTACCCACAGCAATCCGCTTTTTCTGCTCGTCCGTTAAAATATCCTTTGCCGGATGAAACACCATGATGCCACCGGTTTCTTCTTCAATCCAGATTATGCCTCTCGTGCTGTGTGCAGCCCACAACATACTGTATCCTTCGTCATACTTCTGATATACTCCGCCACTTACTACAAACTGCTCGCCTTCATAATTAACAAGGCTGCCCACACACAAACGGGCAAGCACATTGGGTAGCGGAGGCATTTTTCCTGTAACAACGTATGAAGATGTGGCTGCATCCCATTGCTGACAATTATTGCAGGCATGGCATACCATTACCTCATCGCCGGCATACATCTTAATCTGTACGCCGCATGATACACATTGCTGAAGCATTGCAACTCCCATTCTTCAGCGTGCTATCTGGTGAATATTACTTAATTCAGCCTTAAAGTAACGCGCAATATCCTGCGCCAGCTGTACTACAACTGCATCATTCCGGCGGCTGAAGTTGGATAAAAACACATCAAACGTAGCCAGATTGTATTCCGGCCAGGTGTGTATGGAAATATGCGACTCGGTTAAGGCTACTGCACCAGTAAAACCGGCATCGGGAAAACGATGCCATACATCGCCCACTTGTGTAAGGTGATGCGTTACAATTTGCGCATCCAGCCATTCCCTGAACAACTGCATATCTTTCAGCAAATCGCTGTCTTTACTTTGCAGCGTAGCCAGATAATGAAGGCCGGGGTTATACTGTGTGTTCATACTGAGCAAATGTAAACAAAATGAATTCTTACGCGCATCAATTAGTTGGAATTTCGCAAGAATACAGCCACTAATGCTCCGTAATGGAAAGCGTAATCACCGCCGGAGGGCCCTGCCTTGCTCCGGGTCTTCGGTATGTGGCTGACAGGTTTATCTGCCGGCGTTTAATATTCCACGATCCTTGCCAGTAATCTGCCGAAACAGTAGTGCGTTGAACTAAATGTGGTGATGAAAACTGATCTGTCATTTTCTGCATCAGATAATTTCTATTCTCAGGTGTGTCCCGCATCACAATATTGATGCGCTTAAGCCTGTTATTCCCATCAAAAAACAAATCCAACACCAATACATCTATCGAATCGTATTTTTTCCAACCCGTATAATTGTAGCGGGGATGCCAGCAATTACGAGGCAATTCACGATTGAAATCATCGGTTGAATAATTGCCGGCCAGTGTGTAGTAATCGAAACCGGGTTCATTTTCCAGAAATGGCTTGAGTTCATCCAGGCTTTTACCAATTGTAAATTCTCCGAATCCGTTAAAATCAAAAGTATAGTGCATAGTACCAGCCGAAAGTTTTTTCACATGCCGCACTTCATCAGCAATCGTTTGCGGGCCGCCCGAAAAACGAATAATCGTGTAGCCGATATACACACTATCAATAAGCTGATTGGAAAAGAACTCATAGTGCAAACTGTCTTTGTTAAACACATAACTTGCTTCACTGCGCTGATTTCGGCAAGGTATTTCCTTTACTTTATTTTCCTTACAAAAGGCTTCATTTAGTTTACACGAAAAATCGTTCGGGAAAAATAAACTGATTGCCGCAATACGATCGTTCTGATCAAAATCCACATAAATCATCTGCACCGGCACACCGAGGTAAAATTTATAATCGCCATCGGGATTCAGTGTGTACTGCTGTCTTTTAAGCGCTGAATTATCAATTGCAAGCCCCTGTGTATAGTAGTAATAATGCCAGGAAACTTGGGTGATCAGAGGGACTTCGGTGGTTGACTTGCGGAGTAAATGGCTTACAGCCGAGTAGTGACGGCCTACGCGAAGTTCACTCCAGCCGACAGGAAACGGATCTGGCTTTGCCGCAAAGGCAGCGATACTATTTAACAATGCAAGTAGAGTAAGTAAATGCGTTTTCATACAATCAGTTCAGGATATTGAATCGGAAAAGCAATTTACCTAAACAGAATGTGTTAAACAATCTGAATGCAGTTATATTACTTTCTTTTTCGACGGTTTAACCGGTTTAATCGTAAAACTATCTGAAGTACCGGAGAGCGAAAGGTGGATGAAACGGGTTTGTTTATCTTCATCCATATACTGTATTTCATCCGCCTGCTGATCACCGGAAGTATTGTTTCTGCGTCCAAAAAGTTTATTGCGTGCCACACCTGTAACTAATTGAAGCGGTATTCTGAAATGAAACTGCATGTGTTCCTGTCCTGTTATCTGCTGTTCGCCTTCAAGCAGCAGAAAGCCAAGGGTAGAGTTAATGGTCATTTGCGGAATCTTCAGCAGGCCGTTTTTGAATGTAAATTCATTACGGAGCGTGTCAAACCGAACGGCATTCAGGTTTTTGTCGCCCATATAACTACTGAGTGCCAGCATGGGGGCATAATTATTCAGGCTGCCATTTATTACTTCGGCATTAATTTTAAGATCCGATTCTTCGAGCATCGGAATTAAGTCAGCGTGCATCCTCACATAACCCGAAATCCGGCAGCTTACAATGCCATGCAGGTTTTCGGAAAGGATGTAGTCCTGCCCGAAATTATCGAACTTAAAAAGCAGCTGATCAAGATTTACCCGTTGCAAACGCATTGCCGGATAAAACAAAATATGTGAGGGATTGCTCCCATCAAACCGGCCGCTCAGGTTAAGTTGCCCCCCGGCAATTCCGGTGTACAACGTGTCTATTTCCAGTTTATGATCAGGTGTAGTATGCAATTTGGCTGTAAATCCGCTTAGTTTATACTTGTGATAATTTAACTGACCAATCCGCAGGTCAGCCTCCATGTCGGGAAACGGCAGGGTATAAATGTTAAAAACGCTATCGTGCGCAGCTTTACTCGCATTATCTTTCTTATCCTTACCGGCAGAATAGCTGAACAACTCATCAAAGTCAAGATTCGACGATTGCAATGAAAACTTATCACGTCTTTTACGGTTTGAATTGTCATTACCCGAATAATAACTTGCATTTACCGTCCAATCCGTTTTCCCCATTTTACCTGCAAAGTTTTCAATGGTAAACTGATCTTTTTCCCAATGCAAACGTCCTGAAGCATTGTTCAGTTTAATTGGATGCGCAGAAAAAGCACCCTGCAAATGCTCAAGCCGGCAATCCACAAACTTCCAGCCGTTTTCGAAATGCATGCGGGTCAGACCGTGAAGCTTGAACGTTTTTACTTCTTCCTTTGCCCAGTCATCGGGCAAATAGTTCTTGCCCTTATAAGTGAAAAAGTCACTTAGTTGTAAATATTTCGATGTGAGATCAAACTCTACTTCGGTATCACCGGCAGGATTTGGTACAAACCATTTATCGTAATGCGAAAGTTTACCATTGAAATGAAAATCGCTTTCATCAATCATTCCGCTGAAGTCGATTACATTAAAATCGACAGTATCAATGAGCAGATCGGCATGAAAATCGTGCAGCGTATGCGGGAAATGCTGCAGGTCGGCAAAAAGATTTTCAATATAAAACTCGCCTGTGGGCAAATGCTGCGATTCTGTAAATGCCTTTGCCGAGCTCACAAACCGTAGATTCATACTCAGATTCTTAATCGTTTCATCCACCGGATTTCCCTTGCTGCTGTCTCTTTTAGTAAGCTGTTTCAGATCGAGTACATTACTTTTTAGCTCAAGTTTAGATTCCACTTCCCGCGAAGTATGATGAATTATTGCAGGCAAATCGCTTACACTTCCTGATAAAGAAAGATCGCTGTTACCCATTTTCAGACGGCAATAATCTATCAAGGCAGCATGCCCGTCCATGTGCACTTTCATATCCAGATCATTCAGCGGAATAGGAAGTTTAGAACTGAGAAAGCTCAGGTCTGTTACTTCCAGCGTAGTGGCATACGACTCATTTAACCGCTCAATACTGCGCTCTGGAAAATTCGGATCAATGAGATCGTGAAAACTCATATCAAGTACAATTCTACCTTTCAGTTCGCTGAGCGATTTAATATTCAGAAACCGTGCTAAAAACTCAAGATTGAAATCCGAATTCAGCTTCAAATCAATGTCAGGAGCCGTGAAGTTTGTAACCGTTAGGTTCCCGCTGAACTTGCCGGCATCGGGCTTTGCAAAAAAGTCCTGAAGGGTAAACTGCATGGTAGAAGCATTTCGGGCAGCACCATTGGTAAACGTTCCCCTGAATTGCATCTGATCGAGCTTTTTCTTTGTTTCAGTATTGTTGAAATACGCCTGCTTACAACCAAATGTGGCATTTATAGCTGGCTGTAAACCATTAATACTCGGCCCTTTTATTGAGCAATCGAAATAAATCTGTCCGCGGTTGTCATACTGCTCAAAAAAAGGAGTCAACTCAGGAGGAGCAAAGGCCAGAAGCAATTCAAAATTGGGTTTGTTGCCTGAAAACATCAAATCAAGAAACATATCCTTTTTTACATCTACCGAGCCTTTCATTGAAAATACCGCCCGTTCAATTTTCACATCCGAAGGATCGAGGGTAATTTTTCCGGTCTTGTGGTTAATGTGCAACCCCGCGTTCAGTTCGATATGTTTATCGTGCAAAAAGCTTGTATCGCCTTTATGCACAAGGGTAAACAACATGGCCGACTCGAGTTCCACATCAAAAAAATCGTTATTCAGCTCTGCCTTTACCTTAGCCTTATCAATACGGTTGCTAAGCAATACACCATTTTCTTCATTCAGCTTGGTAATGTGAATGGAATCGAGAAGAATCGAATTGAGTTTAAGTGACGAAACAATGGAAGTCGTATCCGTGGTTGAATCATTCCGCGAAGCAAAAAGCTCGGAGATATTCAATTTCCCGTCTTTATGCTGAATAAGATGCAAATGCCCGCTGCTGAGCTTTATTGACTTTACTTCAAACGCGCTGCTCAATACCGACCAGATATCAAAACCCACATATACATCACGCAAATCGCACACCGGTTTTCCGGCAGTGTTTTTTGTGGCGAAAAGTTTTACCTGTTCGAGATCAACTGAGATGTAAGGGAAATTTGCAAAAGGCGCAATATGACTACCGGCCACTGTAATCTGGCCGTTCATATCTTCATTCAGTGTTTCAAGAAGGCGCTTCGTAATTTCATCCTGTTTCCAGTACACCACACCCAGCACTATCGCAAAAAGAAGCACAGGAACAAGAAACACTGAAAGCAGCAACCGCTTCCAGAATTTACGCGAAGTGTAAAAACGGACTTTCCCCATACTAACAATGCATTCGCATGAACATATAAATCTACTGAAACCAGACAAACTTATGTTGGTTGATTCAGATGCAAGGAAAGGCGATTTTTCAGATAATTACATGTAATGCAAATTCAAATGAGCTGAAAAACAATGCAGGATGCGTTTTGGTATTTGAGAGCAATTGAATTATTTAATAAATTAAAAAACTACTAATTTTCAGCCAGTACAATCACCTTGTCGCCTTCGGTATAAGTTATTTCATCGTCCTTGTGAGGGTTTACCTTTACACCGTAGGCTTTTTCGGCATCATCGCTCAGCGCGGCAATACGATAGCCAATGGCAGTTTCGCCTTTTGAAAGTGCGGCATCAATAAGCGTATGGAAATTAACCGGAATGCCGGTTTCGATGTAGTCGCTTACCGGCTTAAGATATATTTCGGAGCCTTCGGCGCTGAACAGGTCTTTGAATACGCGTTCCAGACGTTTGTTTTCTGAGAGCTGAGAAAGGAGCAGGCTCACTAACTTATCGCTCACAATAAAATCATCGGCGCGGGCTACATCGGCCAGCGTGCGGTTGCGGATGTCGCGCATTTCACTCACAATACTGAAATCGCGTTTTTTCTGGCTGGCCATGCTGCGCAGATGGAGCAGGGCAATAAGCACCTGTGCATCGGCTTCCTGCACATCAATGCGGCTGTTGCAAAGCAGAATGATGTGGTTGTAGCTTTCTACCTGAAGACTGTCGAGCACTGCGCGCTGCGTAGTATCGGCATTGTGGTAACTGAGCCGGAGCCTGTTTAAATTGGGCGCAAGTTCTGCGGCGGCGTGCTCGGCCTCATCGCCCGTACACACTATGGTTACTTCAGAACCGGGTGCTACATAAGTATCCAGCTCGCGGATAATTGAGGGTGCCTTTTCGTTCCAGCCCAGCACCAGCGTGCGTTCGGTGCCAGCCGCCTGCGGTGTGCGCAATTGAATGGCGGCATTGTTCACTTTACCCGGAGGCGAACTCAGCACCGCTGCAGCGGCATTTTCGGCAATGTACACCAGTGAATCACCCGCTTCAAGTTCGGTGCCTGCGGGCGGATTGAGCAACAGCTCATTGTCCTTCCGGAAAATGCCCATTACTGCGGCATTGGGATATGCGTGCAGCGCCGTGGCGTAAGTTTTCCCGGTAAGCCCCGGCTCCTCGCGCATATATATTTCGGCGCCCTCAAAATCAAGAAGCTCGGTGTACACTACGCTAAGCCCTGATTGACGGCAGGTTTGCGCCGTAACACGCGCAATCAGGTCAGACGAAAGCACCAGCACGGCCTCTTTGTTTCCAACTAATTGCGCAGCTTCCATGTTTTTCTCCTCACGCAGTTCGGCTACAATGTGGTAAGGCGCTTTGCGGCGTTTGGGATTGTTGGTAATGGCCAGTATTGATTTGATGACATACGTATCAGGGCCTTCCACATCATCAGGCGATACAATAATAATTGCTCGCGCATCATGCGGTGCTACCACCTCCAGATCGTCAAGATCAAGCGGACTGCCTGAACGGCAGATGATCCGGGTTTTACCGGTTTGCGGAAAACGGGCTTTAATTTCGTCTTCCATCTCCACCTTGTCCTTGTCGGCCAGAATCACAATACGCGGACGGCTTTTTTCTTCATTAGCAATAAGCAGTTCGTGTATTACCGTGAAAATTTTAGGCGACCAGCCGAGAATTAAAGTATGATTCTGTTCCAATACTTTCGAACGCCCTTTCCGCATTTCCTCAATGCGCGATTCAAGCCCGGAGGTAATTGCCCCGATTAGTGACGACACAATGAAAATACCTACAATAGTCACTAAAAGCATCACAATACGCAACGCCCAGCCCGAATCGCCGGCCAGATTGCCGGCATCCATGGCGTGCATCAGACTGCCCCATGCAGCTTCAATAAAAGAAACATGCTCATCGCTGTCGGGCGTAGCGTCAATGCCTGCAATAAGAATTACGGCCGCAGCCAGCACCACAGTAATAAACGAAATTATGGCCAGCCACGTAATAATGGCAATGGAACCGGCCGAAAGCGTGTTCTCGAATTTGTACTGAAGTTTCTCGCGGAAAGAGGGTTTGCGTGGCATAGGCGTTGGTTGAATAGGATTACAAATATTGAAAAACAAGCCGTACACGCAATACATTTTCAGAGTATATCAATAAAAAGGCAGCCTTGTATTCAGGCTGCCTCTTAAATATTAGGTTGGAAAAACTATTTCTTTACAAATGAGTATGCCGCCCTGCGTTTTTGTAAATCACTCACGTTAAGTGAATAATTACCGGCAGGCACTGTGCCCGCGCCGCCTACATTTACAAACAGTAAATCGCCGGGCGTTACATGCAACCAGCCTTCTACATATCCGCCGTTGCCGCCCAGCGCGCCCCAGGCCCGGATAAATACTGAATCAACGCCGCAGGGAACCGGGAGCGATGAAAAACTCCCCGTGTAGGGAAACGTAAACGTGGCCGGATTTTGCGCGTAGCCACCAACAGCCCAAAGGCCAAGTGAAATGAGTGAGAAGATCTTTTTCTTTGAAATGGGGGTATGGTTTGGTGTGATAAAACTACATCAAAATCAGGAGGCCGGATTTTTCAACACGGCTCTTTTGTGATAAAAAAACGGGCAGCCCGGTTGGGCTGCCCGTTTTAATCGGATACCGGTAAAACTTACTGTTTTACAAAGGTGTAGTTCGACTTACCGCTTGCACTGCTGATGAGTGTAAGGGTGTAGGTGCCGGCAGGCAGCTCGGTTACGCTGAGCTGAGCCTGGTTGTTGCTGCCGGTAGCCTGAGTAAGTACTAAACGACCATTTACATCATACACTTCAATGGTGTTTACACTTACTTTGGCGTTGTCCCAACGTACCATGAGCACATCGGTAGCCGGGTTGGGCAGGTAGCTTACGCTGGCAAATGCAGGGTTTTCGCCCACACTTACGCAACCGTTTACAACAACGTTGGTTGTAGCTGAATTCACGCAGCCGTTTACATCAATAAAGGTATAGGTTACGGGATGCGAACCTACGCCTGCAGTACCGGGCGAGAACTGGTTGCCGCTCACACCGGGGCCGTTGAATACACCGCCAGCGGGTGAAGCACCGGTAAGGGTAAACGAAGCATCATCCACACAATGTGACCCTTGTGCACTAAGCGTTACAACAGGAAGCTGATTCACGGTCACAGTAGCCTGTGCGGTGCTTGAACAACCGTTAGCATCTGTTCCGGTTACGGTGTAGGTTGTGGTGGTGGCAGGTGTAATAAGCACCGATGAACCTGTTAAATTGCCGGGCTGCCATGAATAGGTTGATCCGCCTGCAGCATTTACCGTGGTTGAATCGCCGGCACAAATTGTGGCGCCGGAAGCGGTAATGGTGGGCAGTGTATTTACGGTTACTGTGGTTGTAGAAAGGTTTGTACAACCGTTGGCATCGGTAATTACACAAGAATAGGTGGTGGTTGATGTGGGTGAAACAACTACCGAATCACCACTCAGGTTACCGGGCAGCCACTCAAACGAACCGCCAATAGATCCAGTAGCATTGAGTGTGGCCTGATCGCCAAGACACACAGGGCCGTTGTTGCTGGCCGTTACCTGCGGAGGAGCGGGAACGTTGATCACGATTGAATCGGTCGGGCCAACAAGGTTACAGTTGCCGTTTACACCATATACATAAATGGTGTGCAGACCGGGTGATACTGCCGCTACTACAATGCTGTTGGTGTTTTGACCAGACACAAAGTTGAAACCGGCAGGAACTGTCCAGGTGTAGAATGTAGAGAAGGGGTCGGTAGCAATTGTAAGTGTGTCAAAAGCACCAATGCAAGAAAGTGAGGGGCCGGTGATAGTATGTGTAGGGGGAATGGGAACCGTCCATGAAATGGTGCACTGACCATCGCCGAGCCAGATGCCGGGGTTAACCGCGCCGCTGGTTACGCCACCTACGTAGCTTGAACCGCCGCCGCCGCCGGCTCCACCGCCTTTATCATTTCCAGAGCAGCCTGAGGTTCCGGCTGAACCGCCGCCACCGCCACCGCCGCCAAGCTGGCCACCGCCGCCGCCGCCGCCGCCGGGAATAGAACTAAAGCTAAAGCAGCAGCAGCTTTGTCCGGCACCGCCAGTACCGCCTGAGCCTGTGGTTGCCGTTGCTCCGGGCGAACCCAGGAAGCCTGAACAACCTACACCGGCACCGCCAGAAGCACCCTGCACGGCACCAAAGTTGCCTCCAAAACCACCACCGGCACTACCTCCAGATGTGGGTGATGCAACACCATTAGCACCCTGACCGCCGCCGCCAGCACCACCAGTACCACCTACACCGGCAGGACCTTGTGATCCTTCGCAGCCGCCACGGCCACCGCCACCACCGCCACCGGCTGTGATTACACGGTTAGCTTCGGCAGTACCACCTACGCGCACATCCGTTGCGCCACCGCCGCCGCCCGCATTCTGCGAACCGCCGTTGGCGCCACCGTTAAATCCGCCTGCGGGAGTAGATCCCTGGCCACCCACAAAAATATTAAGCACATCGCCGGGTGTTACGGCAAGCCAGCCTTCGGCATAACCACCCAAACCACCGCCGCCGCCAACTACCGGGCCGAGATTAGAATTACCGTTTGCGCCGGCAGCGCCCTGGGCACCCCAGGTTTGGATAAATACAGAAGTAACACCGCAGGGCACCGTAAAGGTCTGGATGCCTCCCGTAAAGTTGAAGTTTGATGTTTGAGCCTGCGCAAAAGTGCTGAGTCCCAGCAACAGACTTAAACTGAGTATTAGTTTTCTCATGGTTTTAGAATTAATAGGGGGATAAATTTGACGCCGTAAAAATAGATTAAAATGACCGGGAATGCCAAGTGTTTATGCTGATTTTGTGATAATTCTTTCTTATAAAACTGCAAAAAATATAGATGAATACCAGTATTGCAGCTACAAAACAAATGAGGCTGCCAAACTTGGCAGCCTCATTTTCAGATACTTCTGATTGAATTACTGTTTTACGAATTTAAACGTGGCTTTTTCGCCCGCATCGGTAATAAGTGAAAAACTATAGTTGCCGGCAGGAAGTTCAATCACGTTGAATTCGGCTGAATTGCTGCCGTTTAAACGCTGTGTCATTACAATGCGGCCGCTGATGTCATACACCTCGATTACTCGGGCATTCAGTTGGGTGTTGTCCCAACGGATGGTAAGCACTTCTGTTGCCGGATTGGGCAGATACACCACGCTGGCAAAGGGTGTGCCCTCATAGATTCCCACACAGGCATTCACCACAATATTGGTAGAAGCCGTGTTAATGCAACCATTGGCATCGGTAAAGCTGTAGGTGATGGTATGTGTACCCACACCGGCGCTGCCAGGGCTGAATACATTGCCGCTCACACCGGGGCCGCTGTATGTGCCGCCTGAGGGCTGTCCGTTGGTGAGTGTAAATGAACCGTCGTCGATACAACGTGCAGTGAGCGCCGAAATGCTTACCTGCGGGAGCGCATTCACGTTAATGGTTACGTTTGAGGTGTTGGTGCAGCCGTTGGCATCGGTGCCGGTAACTGTGTAGGTGGAGGTGGCAGAAGGAGTTACTGTTATGGTTGCTCCCGTTATGTTGCCCGGTTGCCATACATACGAAACAGCCCCTGCCGCAGTAAGCGCAGCCGGAGTGCCTGCACAAATTGTAGCAGGCCCGGTAGCCGTAATAACCGGCAGCAGGTTTACGATAACCGTTGAAGTGGCCGTGTCTGAACAGCCCAAAGAATCAGTTCCGGTAACTGTGTATGTGGTTGTAGCTGTGGGGAAGAACGGAACGTTGTTGGTAATGCTACCCGTCCACACATAGGTGGAGGCACCCTGACCGGCAAGAGTCAGGCTATCGCCGGCACAAATAGTAATAGCGGGTATATTGCTGGTTACGTTGGGCAGGGGATTTACCACGGCCGAAACGATTGCAGTATTGGAGCAGGCGTTGGCATCGATTCCGGTAACGGTATAGCTTGTGGTGGAGGAATTGGTTACACTCACCGTTGCGCCCGATAAGTTACCCGGTTGCCAGATGTACGTAGCTGCGCCGCTTGCGGTGAGTGAATTGCTTCCGCCCAAACAGGCATCGGTACCAGAGGCTGTTACGTTAGGTAACGCATTCACAGTAATCTGAACCGAATCGATGGGGCCGCTTAATGAGCAAACCGTGTTGATTCCCTGAACACCCACCCAATAACTTCCGGCAGCATTGGCCTGAACAGTAATTATGTTTGTTCCCTGACCGCTCGATAAGGTAAGGCCTGCAGGTGCAGTCCAGTTGTAGATATTTGAATTTAGATCGATAGAAGAGGTAAATGTGGTTATTGCTCCCACACAAAGGGTGGTTGATCCGGTAATGGTGTGTGAAGAAGGGATGGGAAGATTCCAGGTAATACTAACCTGACCGTTTCCGGTTCTGATGCCGTTTGTCACCACACCGCTGGTTACGCCGCCGATAAAGGAAGAACCTCCGCCGCCGCCGCCGCCGGCACCTTTTGAGTTGCCTGCACAGCCTGTGGTTCCGGCCGAACCACCGCCGCCACCGCCGCCGCCAAGTTGTCCGCCGCCGCCACCGCCGCCGCCTACAACCGAGTTGGATGAGGAGCAGCAGCAGGTTTGTCCGCCGCCGCCGTTAGCGCCTGTACCAGTAGTAGCAGCTATTCCGGGCTGACCGAGGAATCCGCTGCAACCTACACCGGCCGGGCCTGCAGCACCCTGTATGTTGCCGAAATTGCCGCCTTTGCCACCACCGGCGAAGCCCGATGACTGGGGCGAGTCGTTGCCGTCAAAACCCACACCGCCGCCGCCGCTGCCGCCGTTTCCGCCAATTCCGCCGTTGGCCGATCCTTCGTGACAGCCGCCACGTCCGCCGCCGCCGCCGCCACCGGCTGTGATAACACGGTTGGATTCGGCTGTTCCGCCTGCGCGTACATCCGATGCGCCGCCGCCGCCGCCGGCATTTTGTGCGCCGCCACTGCCGCCGCCATTAAAGCCGCCTGCGGGGGTGGTGCCTTGTCCGCCCACAAAAATATTGAGCACATCGCCGGGACTCACCGCGCGGAAGCCTTCGGCATAGCCGCCAAGACCGCCAGCGCCGCCAGCCACGTTGTTGCCGCCAAGTGCGCCGCTGCCGCCTTGGGCTCCCCAGGTTTGAATAAATACGGAAGTTACTCCGCAAGGCACCGTAAAGGTTTGCATGCCTCCGGTGAAGCTGAAGGTCTGGGTTGAGGAAGTCTGCGCAAAAAGCGAAAGACTAAGCCCGGTCGCCAACCCGATACTAAGTAGTTGTTTTTTCATGGAGTTTAATTGGCAAGGTGGTTAATGCACCGAAAGTATAATATTTTAGAATACGAAGTAAGGCAGACCCTAACTAATTCTATTGTACTTATGGGGTAATTACCCTCACCAGCAAGGTGTTGGCATGTGAATAAAAACGGGTTTATTTCTGAAACTGCTAAAACGTTTGCTTTATAATCTGAATATTACTCCTCTTCCCGCTTTTCCCCGATAAACTAGAATAGGTATAAAAACCAACAGAGACCGATCCTCTCCGGACCAGCCTCTGCAGTAAACAATTCATTCAAAAACCTGAAAATTATTCTTCTTTCGGTTTCTTTTTCGATTTGGGTTTATTTACCGCAATCGAAATCTCCTTTGTCTCGTCATTCAGGTCAATCATCACCGAATCACCTTCTGAAACGCCTGATTTAATGATTTCTTCGGCCAGCGGATCTTCGATATATTTCTGAATGGCGCGTTTGAGCGGGCGGGCACCGAAACTTGCGTCGTAGCCTTTTTCTACAATGTAGTCTTTGGCTTTCTCCGTAATCTCTATGGTATAACCGAGTGCTGCAATGCGCTTATCGAGTTTTTCGAGTTCAATATCAATAATGCGGTGTATTTCATCACGACCGAGTGAGTTGAAGAGCACCACATCGTCGATACGGTTCAGGAATTCGGGCGCAAAAGCTTTTTTGAGTGCATTTTCAATAACACCTTTTGCATGATCGTCGGCCTGTTCCTGCTTGGCGCTTGTTCCAAAGCCCACACCCTGGCCAAAATCCTTCAGCTGGCGTGAACCTATGTTGGAGGTCATAATGATGATGGTGTTTTTGAAATCCACCTTACGCCCCAAACTATCGGTAAGCTGTCCGTCGTCAAGCGTTTGAAGCAGCAGGTTAAATACATCGGGGTGTGCCTTCTCTATTTCGTCGAGCAACACAACCGAGTAAGGCTTGCGACGTACTTTTTCAGTGAGCTGTCCGCCTTCCTCATATCCCACGTAGCCGGGAGGAGCCCCCACAAGGCGCGATACGGCAAACTTCTCCATGTATTCACTCATATCAATACGGATGAGTGCATCCTCGTTGTCGAACAGATACTTGGCCAGGATTTTGGCAAGTTGTGTTTTACCCACACCGGTAGGGCCGAGGAAGATGAACGAGCCGATTGGTTTGTTCGGATCTTTTAAGCCGGCACGGTTGCGCTGAATGGCTTTAACAACCTTCTTGATGGCTTCTTCCTGACCGATTACTTTACCTTTAAGCTGATCAAACATTACAGCCAGCTTCGAGCTTTCGTTTTGCGACACGCGCTGAACGGGGATGCCGGTCATCATGGAAACAACCTCGGCTACATTTTCCTCGTTTACCGTTTCGCGCTGGCTCTTGCTGTCGTCTTCCCATTTTTTCTTTGCCGCTTCAAGCTGTTCGTTAAGCTGGCGTTCTTTATCGCGCAGGCGTGCAGCTTCTTCGTAACGCTGGCTGCGCACTACCTGGTTTTTTTCTTCCTTCACCTGCTCAATTTCACCTTCAATATCAAGTATCTGCTGGGGTACTTTGATATTGGTAATATGCACACGCGAACCGGCTTCGTCAAGAGCATCAATAGCCTTATCGGGCAGATGGCGGTCGGTGATGTAGCGCGAAGTAAGTGTAACGCAGGCCTTAATGGCTTCTTCGGTGTAGTTTACGTTGTGGTGATCCTCGTACTTCGCTTTGATATTATTTAATATCTGAATGGTTTCGTCGATCGAGGTGGGCTCAACCATTACTTTCTGGAAGCGACGTTCGAGGGCGCCGTCCTTTTCAATGTATTGACGGTATTCGTCGAGTGTGGTGGCGCCGATGCATTGGATTTCGCCACGTGCAAGGGCGGGTTTAAACATGTTGGATGCATCAAGCGAACCGCTTGCACCGCCGGCACCAATGATGGTGTGAATTTCGTCGATGAACAAAATTACATCGGGCGATTTCTCAAGCTCATTCATTACCGCTTTCATACGCTCCTCAAACTGGCCGCGGTATTTGGTGCCAGCCACAAGCGCAGCAAGATCAAGCGCAACCACACGTTTGTTGAAAAGCACGCGCGATACTTTTTTCTGAATGATGCGCAGCGCCAGACCTTCGGCAATGGCCGATTTACCTACGCCGGGTTCACCAATGAGAATCGGGTTGTTCTTTTTGCGGCGGGATAGGATCTGCGACACGCGCTCAATTTCCTTTTCGCGTCCCACAATCGGATCCAGTTTGCCTTCTTCGGCCGACTTGGTGAGGTCGCGGCCAAAGTTATCGAGCACCGGTGTTTTGGATTTCGAATCAGAAATCTTTTTCTGACTGCTGCCAAAGGTGCTGTCGTCGTCGCCGTCATCGTCGCCGGCACTGCCAGGGAATTCAGAGCGGGGCGAGCTGGTTCCGCTTTCTTCGGAAGCACCAGGCACTCCGTTTTCGAGTTCGTTTTTCACGGAGTCGTAATCAATACCAAATTTATGCAGTGCTTTAGTGGCCACACTGTCTTCGTCTTTCAGGATAGACAGCAGCAGGTGTTCGGTGCCGATTACGCTGCTTTTAAAAATCTTGGCTTCAAGATAGGTGATTTTCAGGGCACGTTCGGCCTGTTTCACCAGCGGAATATTGCCCAGATTGTTATTGCTTTTGCGGGCCACACCGGCAGTGAGCCCTTCAATTTCGCGGCGCAGTTCGGCAGGGTTAACACTCAGGCCTTTCAGCAGGCGTACTGCACTGCCTTCGCCTTCGCGGATTATGCCAAGCAGCAAATGCTCGGTGCCGATATAATCATGCCCAAGCCGAAGTGCTTCTTCTCGGCTAAAAGTGATTACATCCTTAACACGGGGTGAAAATTTTGCATCCATACGTTTCGTCCGTCAATAGTTGATAGCGCGTAGTTGTTGTCCGTTTACGATAAAGTTACTGTTTCTCAGCGGAACTTTTCCAAATGTAGCAGACATTGCTATTTACGCAACAAATGGTCCGTTCGTTTTTATTACACGCACTTTGTTGATAATTCAGTTTACATCCGGCGGTTTTCAACTTGCCGCCGGTGTAGATAGCTTATCAAATAACATGCAACTATGCCCCGACTGACAGAATGGGGGTGAATTAAATTTCTGCGTTTGTTCACCGGCAAGCCCCCAAACGGCTGAAAACAGGGCATTTGAAGTGTTTTTGTGGAAAAAGGGCAGGGGTGACGTTCTGTCAGTAAATCGCCCTGCCGGATGGCAGGTGAGTTTGAATAGTGAATAACGAAAACCAAATACACAATTTCGTTTTAAAAAGTATTGATAACCAACAGTTTAAACAATACCCCCAAAGCACCGGAAGTGTTCATAAGTCGCACTTTTTCCTGCACGCCGTTTGGGGTATTTTGAGTAATTTCGGGCACCTTAAAAATGAGCTGTGTAAACCGGTGGTTAAATCCATGTAATCACTGCAGCACAACCAACACATACTATGGCTGAAGGCGAAAAAATTATTCCGATCAACATTGAAGATGAAATGAAGACCGCGTACATCGACTATTCGATGTCCGTAATTGTATCGCGCGCACTGCCCGATGTACGCGACGGTCTTAAACCGGTTCACCGCCGTGTGCTTTACGGTATGCTTGAGCTGGGCGTACTTTCAAACCGTCCGTACAAAAAATCGGCCCGTATTGTGGGTGAGGTGCTGGGTAAATATCACCCTCACGGCGATGGTTCTGTGTATGACACCATGGTGCGTATGGCGCAGGAATGGAGCTTGCGCTATCCGCTTGTGGACGGCCAGGGGAATTTTGGTTCGGTTGACGGTGATCCGCCGGCCGCTATGCGTTATACCGAAGCCCGTCTTCGCAAAATAGCTGAAGAAGTAATTGCTGATATCGACAAAAATACGGTTGATTTCCGCCCCAACTTCGACGATTCGCTGGAAGAGCCTACCGTAATGCCTTCGCGCATTCCGAACCTGCTGGTAAACGGCGCCGCCGGTATTGCCGTGGGTATGGCCACCAATATGCCGCCCCATAACCTTACGGAAGTGGTGGATGCTACCATTGCCTACATCGACAACCGGCAGATTGACGTGGAAGGCCTGATGAAGTTTGTAAAAGCGCCCGATTTCCCCACCGGCGGTACCATTTACGGCTACTCAGGCGTGAAAGAAGCGTTTGAAACCGGCCGGGGCCGCGTGGTGATTCGCGCCAAAGCCAATATTGAAACGGTTGACAGCGGGCGCGAGCGCATTATTGTGAACGAAATCCCCTATCAGATCAACAAGTGGCAGATGATTAAAGCCACCGCCGATCTGATTAATGAGAAGAAGCTTGAGGGCATAAGCGACATCCGCGATGAGAGTGACCGCGACGGTATGCGCATTGTATATGAGCTTAAGCGTGATGCAGTTGCGAATGTTGTCCTCAACAATCTCTACAAATACACGGCGCTGCAAACCTCGTTCAGTGTAAACAACATTGCACTGGTAAACGGCCGTCCGGAAATGCTCAATCTCCGCGACCTGATCCGCCATTTTGTGGAATTCCGTCACGAAGTGGTGGTGCGCCGCACCAAATACGAACTTGAACAAGCCGAGAAACGTGCTCACATTCTGGCCGGCTACCTCATTGCACTCGACAATCTGGATGAGGTGATCCGCATTATCCGCGAATCATCAACTCCGAACGATGCCAAACAGGAGTTGATGAGCCGTTTTGGACTGAGTGAAATTCAGGCCGGGGCTATCCTCGAACTCCGCTTGCGCGTGCTTACCGGCATGGAACGCGAGAAGATCCGCGAGGAGTACGAAGAACTTATGCGCCTCATTACACACCTTAATAATATCCTCAACGACGAGGGCATGCGTATGCAGATTATTAAGGATGAATTGAATGAGGTAAAAGACAAATACGGCGATGAGCGCCGCACCAATATTATTTACGCTGCCGACGAGCAACGCATTGAAGACCTGATTGCCGATGAGGATGTGGTAATTACCATTTCGCGCCTCGGCTACATCAAGCGCACGCTGCTGAGCGAGTACCGCGCACAAAACCGTGGCGGACGCGGTTCGCGCGGATCCGGTAAGCGTGATGAGGATTATGTAGAACACCTCTTTACCGCCACCACACACAACTACCTGCTGTTCTTCACTGAACAGGGACGTTGCTACTGGATGCGCGCCTACGAAGTGCCGGAGGGCGACAAAACCTCAAAAGGCCGCGCCATTCAGAATATGATTAACCTGCCTCCGGGCGACAAAGTGCGCGCTTACATTAATGTGAAAACACTGAGCGACGCCGAATACATTAATAACACCTCCATTGTGATGGTTACCCGAAAAGGTATCATCAAGAAAACCCGCCTTGAGGCGTATTCCCGTCCGCGTGCCAACGGTATAAACGCCATTACGGTGCGCGATGGCGATATGCTGCTCGAAGCCATTCTGGTAACCGACGAGGACCAGATCATGGTAGCCTCAAAGCAAGGTCGCGTGGTTCGCTTCCAGCAGTCGGTTGAAAAAGACGGGGAGAAGGTAATTAAGTTCCGCGCTATGGGGCGTAATGCTTCGGGGGTACGTGCCATGAATCTGGTGAATGATACCAACGAAGTGGTAGGCATGATTGCCATTCCGCGCGAAAATCGTCCGCAAATCCTCGTGGTGTCGGAAAAAGGCTACGGCAAGCGTTCGTCGGTTGATGATGAAAGCGGCGAGGCTATCTATCGCATCACCAGTCGTGGCGGTAAAGGCGTGAAAACCATCAACATAACCGAAAAAACCGGTAATCTGGTGGCTATCAAAGCCGTAACCGACGAAAACGACCTGATGATTATTACCACAAACGGCATTTTGATTCGCCTTTCAGTTGCCGATTTACGTGTAATGGGCCGCGCCACACAGGGCGTCCGACTCATCAACCTGCAGGGCGATGATGATATTGCAGCGGTGACCGTGGTAGAAAGCGATCCGGAAGAAGAACACGCACAGGTTGACGGTACCGTGGACACTTCCATGGCTGATGTACCTGACGACGCTGATGAAGCCGAGCCGGAAACCGACGAGGAAAATGGCACGGATGTTGAAAAGGAAGGCGACGAACAATAATTGAACACTTATGGATCGATTCCCGCAGCAATACGGGTATTGAAACCAGAGGAAAATAACAAAGCCCGGCGGTTGAGCTTGCCGAGACCAAAGGGAACAACACAGAAAGCAATTTCAAAACAAACGATACGAACCGATATGAAAAAGATCGTTCTTCTAACAGTTGCAGTAGTAATGGGCGCCGGGCTTCCGCTCATGGCTCAGAAATCCAAGCGTACATCAGCCTGGAGTGCCATGAACGAATATCGCCGCAGCAACGACCCGGATTACCTGAACAAGGCCAAGCAAAATATTGATGAGGCCAGCGTACACCCTGATACCAAAGACGATGCGGCTACCTGGGTATATGTGGGCGATGTGTATCTTGCCCTTTATCAGCGTGAGTACAATACCGCACTTGCCGGCATTAAAGATGTGTCCGATAATGGTAAAAAACAGTCGATGGCCTATGTGACAACTCCGGTAGCCAACCTGAATACTGCTACCGACGCTTACCTCAAGGCTAATAAACTGGACGTGAAAAAGGCCAATACCGACGGAATTATGAAGGGGCTGAGCGATTGCAATTTCCGTGTGCAGAATTACGGAATTGCCATGTACGGCCAGAAGAACTATACCGATGCCTATCCGGCATTCGACCGTGCGGTGAATGTGGGTGCCGCCATGAATAAGGTGGACTCAAACATGATGAGTAATGCAGCCGTATCTGCCTACAATGCCAAAATGTACACCGAAGCCGCCAACTATTACAAAAAGCTGGCCGACGTAAAATATGGCAAAGGCAATACCTGGATGATGCTTGGCCGCGTTTACCTTGAGCAGAAAGACAGTACTGCTTACAAACGTACCATTGAAGAAGGTCTGAAGATTTATCCGCAAGATCCTGATCTGCTTACCGAAAGTGTAAACATCAAGATGCAGGCCGGCAAATCAGCCGAAGCCATTGACCAGCTCAATACCCTCGTAAAGCAACGCCCGAATGATGCTCAGCTTGAGTTTGTGGTGGGTAACGTGTACGACCGTATGGCAAATCCCACAGATGCCGAAGGAAAATCGCTCCCGAAACCCGCCAATTACGAAGAACTGATTGATAATGCGGCCCTGCATTACAAAAAAGCCATCGAAATTGATCCCAAACTTACGGATGCTTATTACAACCTCGGCGTGCTGTACTACAACCAGTCGGTTGAATACTATACACGTTCAACATCGAACCTGAAAGACGCCGCCAAGTACAACACCATGTGGGAAAAGCCGCTGCCCGAAGCTGCCAAGTATCTTGAAAAAGCCAAGGAGCTGAATCCCAAAGACCTTAACACACTGAAAGCACTGAAAGCATGCTACGGCCAGATGGGCGATAATGATAAATACAAAGCCATCAGCGACGAGATTAAAGCGATGGGCGGCAAGTAAGCCGTTCACAATACAAAAAAGTAAAGCCGGGATAATTTTTCCCGGCTTTACTTTTTTGTGTAATTCAGTAAGTTAATACAATTATTCGCGAACAAACGACTGGCTGTCGAGCAGGCCTTCGGTACTGATTACGCGTACCACATAAATACCTTTAGCCAGGCTGCTAACATCAAGCTCGGCCTTGTTTATGCCGTCGGTTACCACTTGGCTTTGAACCACTTTGCCGTTTACAT
Source organism: Bacteroidota bacterium (assembly GCA_020402865.1). Taxonomy (NCBI): domain Bacteria; kingdom Pseudomonadati; phylum Bacteroidota; species Bacteroidota bacterium. Next base: position 55,150 of record JADBYT010000043.1, read on the forward strand.
CCATAATTTCAACAATGATGTTTGTATGTCCGGCAGGGTCAAAAGTCACATTTAGCAGGTTGGAAGCAGGATTTGGGAAAACGCTCACAGTTGCAGCTGTCTGCTCATTTTGGCCAAATTCGCCCGCGCGCGAAGCGGGTGCGCAACAACCATTGCCTGAGGTGTTTATATACCAGCTATCCACCTGCATGGTGCGTGTAGCCGAACCGCTGCAATAGGCATTTGTCATTGTAACCTGATAATTTACAGGACGATAGCGGGTTGATCCACCGGGCAGTGGAAGTGTCTGGCAGGTGTAAGCAGTAGTAGCTACCGTATTGGGCGATTCTGTGGCGTGTGATCTCTTCCAGTCATACGTGTAACCTGTACCTGAACTTGCTGTGGCGTTAAAGCCTACACACGTGCCAACTGAAAGAGTTTGAGCACCAGGTGTAATGGTGATTGCTGGGGCCGGAGATGCGGCCATAACAACCTGCTTATACCATTTGCAACCGTTGGCATCGGTAAGGTAAAAGTCATAATTGCCCGGGGAAATACCGTTAACGGTTATGGGTGAGGTTGATGCGTTAACTGTAGTGATGGCTCCCAGGTTGTTGTTTGAAGTAACCTTTCGGTACTGAAGTACATACGGTGCTGTACCGCCGGCAGCAGTTACAGTAACCGAACCAAAAGCCGTGCATGAACCGAGTGTGGTGCTTGCGGTTGGTGCAAAAGTTGATGAACTGCCCGAAATTGTTACACTTCCCAGGTTGCCGCCACCGAATTTACCTGCATACACATCGTACTGATTTGAAGGAAAAGCAACTGCTGCAGGATTGCTGGTTGAGCCGTTCACAATAAAGGAAACCGGAGTAGCCCCGTCGGGCACTTCACAGGATAAACCGATATGGTTAATTTCAAGCCTTACGGTGTAGGTACCATTGGGAATGCAGGCCGTACTAATGGGAATGGTTGCCGTTTGGGTGGTAGTTCCATACGAGTTGGGGAATGTAGCCGTATTCGCAGGAATGTATGAAAGTGTTGACGGATAACCCGCAGGAGTGAAACCATAGGTCGAGAAATTATAGTTGTAGGCATGGTGGAATTCACCCACATGATAATTTCCGTTGGCATTGGTCAAAAACACATGAACGCCAATAATACCTCCGGAAGCAATCATAGGCGACTGCACATTCTGGTTTGTAACCTGAAGTTTGTAAGGGATGGTAATTGAACTGGCCGTAATGGTAGCCGCTGGTGTTTGAGGCACGTTGGCATAGTAAAATCTGAACTGATTAAACTGAGCCGACAGTGTAGCGGAAACTGCCAGCATGAGTGCTATGACTACTTGTTTTTTTGTTTTCATAAGTACATTTTGTTTTAGGGTAACATTATTGAATACTGAATTACATGGATGAAGGTATAAGCCTTGTGTTCTGAGAAGGGGGAGGATGTATATTCGTCCGGGAAGAATTTGTATTCGTAGGCAGCCATTTGAAATTCGCATAAAATGTACTTTATCAGTAATTTACAATTTAACATAATATTAATTATAGGCAAATTGAATCTGTTAATCCAAATTGACGACATGATGATTAACTAAGTCCGGGGCTGTTTGTACTTGTTTGCTGAATCCAATCAATATAGTGCTGCTCTGGCTTCCACGACTCGAAAACCAACTCATTTAAATCAGCCGACACATAAAAAACGTAACCGGATAAATCCAGATTAACCGGATTAGCATTTGCCACAAATACAATTGGTGAAAAAGAATTTAGTTTAATCAGGATTTCAGAAAGCACGTGTGCTTGTTGATGCTTGCCCAGACTGGTAAATAAATTAAATCGTTCACAAATCTGACTACACAGCTGATCTTTATAAATCTGAAAAACAGCTATTTTACAGCATTTTACTTCATGCGGAAATTCAATTTGGATCTTGTATAGCACATCCAGCTTTGTGTATCCCATCGTTTACTAAAATATGCATTTGTTACCTTTACAACCATGCCGCTTCAGTACTATATTTTTCATAAACCGTATGGCATTTTGTCGCAATTTTCAAACGAAGGGCAAAATCCCGGTTTGGGAACTGTTCTGAGTTTACCTCCGGATGTGTACCCGGTTGGCCGGCTCGACCTGGATAGTGAAGGTTTATTGTTGCTTACCAACGATAAACGCCTGAACCAGCGTCTGCTTGATCCTGAAAACGGCCATCCGCGCACGTATTGGGCTCAGGTTGAGGGAATTGTTACTGAAGAGGCCTTGCAAAAACTGTGTGCGGGAGTTGAATTGCGGATAAATGGCAAAACGTTCCGCACCCGGCCGGCGCAGGCCCGAAAAATCGAACCGCCTTCGCTCCCGCCCCGCAATCCGCCCATCCGCATGCGCCTCACGGTGCCCGATTCATGGATTGAGCTTACACTCACCGAAGGCAAAAACCGGCAGGTGCGGCGGATGACGGCGGCCGTTGGATTTCCGACCTTACGGCTGGTGCGGTGCAAAATCGGGGCACTGGAGTTGGGTGATTTAAAGGTTGGGGAGCTTAGAGAGATCAGCAGTGCCAAGTCTATACTTTAACTGCAAGTAAAATTTATAATTTACTGAAATTATGTTATTTATGAGCTCTTTCTTTTGCTCATAAATGTATAAAAAAAGCGATAAACCGTGGTGGATTTATCGCTTTCCGGAGCCTTCCACGGGACTTGAACCCGCGACCTGCTGATTACGAATCAGCTGCTCTACCAGCTGAGCTAAGAAGGCTAAAAGCTGCCTGCTTTTTACAGACAGGCAGCAAAAGTAAGATTTCCTGAAAACAGCGCCAAGCCTTTGCGTAAAAAAACAATTCCGCGCCGGGCTAATTAACGTACCGCCTTGGTTGTCACCGGATACATTTCGCAGAGTTTGCTTACGGTGTAGTCTATTTCCTCGCGCGTAGTGTATTTGCTGAATGAAAAACGCGCCGAAGGACGGCTCATGTCGGTTCCGATGGCGAGAAGCACATGCGACCCTACGTTGCTGCCCGATGAGCAGGCGCTGCCGGCAGAAGCAGCAATTCCGTTAATGTCGAGGTTGAAAACCAGCATTTCGGCGTTGTCGGTAGGCGGCAGGCACACATTAAGTACCGTGTAAAGCGAAGAGCCTTTGGCATCGCCATTAAACACTACGCCCGGCAGGTTTTTCTCGAGCTGGGCAATCATGTAATCTTTAATTCCCTGAATGTGCTTCTGGTGTGCATCAAGATCGCGAAGGCTGATTTCTAGGGCTTTGGCAAGTCCTACAATGCCGTACACATTTTCGGTGCCGCCCCGCATGTTGCGTTCCTGCGCACCGCCATGAATCAATGGCGAAATGTTTACTTCGGAATTGATATAAATGAAGCCAACGCCTTTGGGACCATGAAACTTATGCGCCGCACCATTCACAAAATGAATATGCAGCGATTTAAGGTCGAGATTGTAATGGCCAATGGTCTGAACCGTATCGGAATGGAAAATGGCGTCGTACTTCTTGCAAAGCTCAGATACCTTTTTGATATTGAGCAGATTACCAATCTCGTTGTTGGCATGCATGAGCGACACGAGTGAACGCGGGTTTGAAGCAAGCAGCTCGTCGAGATGCTCAAGATCAATATGGCCGCCCGGAAGGAGTTTTACCAGACTGAGCTTGATACGGCCACTGTCGGCCATTGCTTCCAGTGTATGCAGCACGGCATGGTGCTCAATGGGCGACGTAATGGCGTGGGTTAGCTTGAGGTCTTCAATCGAACAACGAATGGCCATGTTGTCGGCCTCCGTACCACCTGAAGTAAAGAAGATTTCCGAAGGCGATACATTAAGGCTGCGCGCAATGCTTTTGCGTGCCTGCTCAATGGCCGAACGGGTTTGGCGCCCCCATGAATGTATGGACGAAGGGTTGCCAAAATGATCTTTCATTACGGGAATCATTGCATCCATAACCTCCGGATCAAGAGGTGTGGTGGCTGCATTGTCGAGATAAACCTTCATAGTTGCAAAGGTAACGAGTATTTACGGTTAGTCAGGGGATGCTATTTTACAAATAAGCAATTTCATCCATTCCTAAGTTCACCAGCTTGAGATGAACGGGGAATCGCCCAACTTTTAAGCAGGGGTACAAATAACGGCAGCAAAACGTCCTTTAATGCTGCCGTTTTTATCTTTTTCTGTGCTTTTTTTAACCCTATACAACAAACCACGGGAGTTTTCAGTAAGTTCAATCGGAACCTTACCTCACAGCTGTTGCACTTTAATTAGGTCGCGAATATCCTGCATTATTTTTTTTGCCAGATTATCGGCCGTGGTTTCCGACTCACTTTCAGAGTAAATGCGGATGATGGGTTCAGTATTGGAACGGCGCAGATGCACCCATTCTTTATCGAACTCAATTTTTACACCGTCAACCGTATTCACAGGCTGTTTGCTGTATTTCGCGCGGATGCCTTCGAGAATCTGATCGACGTTAATTTCGTTGGTGAGTTCGATTTTATTTTTAGAGATGTGATAGTCAGGGTATTTGGCGCGAAGCATGGAGCATGTGTTGCCAAATTTGGCAAGATGCGAAAGGAAAAGGGCAATTCCGGCCAGCGCATCGCGTCCGTAGTGGAGTTCGGGGTAAATTACCCCGCCGTTTCCTTCGCCGCCAATTACGGCATTGCATTCCTTCATCAGCTCCACCACATTTACCTCACCCACAGCCGAAGCGTGGTATTTTCCACCTGCTTTTTCGGTTACATCGCGCAGGGCGCGTGTGGAGGAAAGGTTTGAAACGGTGTTTCCCTTTTGGTTATTCAATACGTAATCGGCCACGGCCACCAGCGTGTATTCTTCGCCAAACATTTCTCCGTCTTCGCACACAATGGCCAGCCGGTCCACATCAGGATCAACCACCAGGCCGAGGTCAGCATTGTTTTTCTTTACCGTCTTGGCAATATCGCGCAGGTTTTCGGGCAGGGGTTCAGGATTGTGGGGGAATTCGCCGGTGGGATCACAGTACAGTTCGGTGATTTGTGCTACGCCAAGCGCCCGGAGCAGCTGGGGAACGGCAATTCCGCCGGTGGAATTAACGGCATCAACCGCTATCTTGAAATTACGTTTTTTGATGGCTTCCACATCCACCAGCGGCAGTGCCAGAATGGCTTCGATGTGTTTTTCAATAAAACCGCCGGCCTCAGTAAGTTGACCAAGGTGGTTTACTTCGGCAAAGCTGAAATCGTCTGCATCGGCAATGGCAAGCACCAGCTCCCCATCTGCGGCAGAAATGAATTCGCCTTTGTGGTTGAGCAGTTTAAGCGCATTCCACTGTTTAGGATTGTGGCTGGCGGTAATAATAATGCCGCCGGCTGCATTTTCCCAGGGCACGGCCATTTCTACGGTAGGAGTAGTGGAAAGGCCGATATCCACCACATGTATGCCAAGCCCGGAAAGGGTTCCGCACACCAGGCGGCTCACCATAGGGCCGGAAATACGGGCATCGCGGCCCACAACTACTTTAAGACTTTGCTTGGGGTCAGCATGCTGACGGCGGAGCCAGGTACCATAAGCGGCGGTAAACTTTACCACATCAACCGGACTGAGCCCTTCGCCGGGGCGGCCGCCAATTGTGCCCCGAATACCAGAAATTGATTTAATTAATGACACGCTTACTAAAATTAAACAGGGACTGCAAAGATAGAACCTCCTTTCCGGATGCCGCAAGAAGAATGAAATAACATATTAACCACAAAAAAACGGATTTTGGTGATAACTTTGCATACCAAAAGGCATTAGTACATCGTATCTTTGATTATACCCATACTATCAGTTCTATGAAAAGCGAGCAAAACCATATATCAGAATTGGTGGGTCGTTTTGAAACAATGCTGAAAAACGATACTCCGGTTTTTTTTGAAGAAGAGGAGTTTGAGGATATTGCAGATTATTACATGCGCGCAGGCCGTCTTCGCCGGGCGCTTGATGTGGCCGCAATGGCCCGTAACCGACACCCGTTTTCTCCCGTTTTTCTGGTCATTCAGGCGCAGATTCATATTCACCTCAACGAAAACCGCATTGCCCTTCAGCTTCTTCAGGAAGCCGAACGTATTGAACCTTTCTTTGGCGATATTCACATGACCCGCGGCACCATTTACAGCCAGATGGGACTATCCGACAAAGCCATTGAGAGTTTTGAAACGGCTGGTAAACACGACATTCCGATTTATGAGGTAAACTATTACATCGCCTGCGAATTAATTAATCAGAACCGGCATACCGAAGCCACCCCATTGCTTCGCCGTGCGGTTGAAGAACGTCCCGATTTCGAAAGCGCGCTCAACGAACTCAGCCTCTGCTACGAAGTACTCGATGACCGCGAAGAGTCGCTGCAGGTATTTCAGCAGTGCGTGGATGCCCACCCCTATAACGCTACCGCCTGGTTTTGTCTTGGAGTGAGCCTGAGCCGGGCCGAAAAGTTTACTGAAGCGTTAGATGCGTTCGATTATGCCCTGCTCATACGTGCCGACTTCCCTCCTGCCCTTTTCAACAAGGCCAATGCACTGGCTCAGCTGGGGCGCCATCAGGAGGCTATCGACACCTACAAATCGGTGCTGGATACGGATGAGCCGCAAGCCAATGTGTATCTGCACATCGGCGAACTTTACGAACACATGAACCAGCCTGAGCTGGCGCTGATCAACTACAATAAAGCCATCCGTCTCGACAGCGGCCTTAGTGATGCCTGGCTGGGCATGGGCATTGTGCTCGACCAGCAAAACCGGCTCAGCGAGGGTATTCATTATATCAAAAAAGCCCTCGAACTGGAGCCCGACAATACCATGTTCCTCCACACCTACGGCGATTTTCAGCGTAAACTCGGCTTTTTTGAAGAAGCCGAATCAGCCTACCGGAAAGTACTTGAACTGGAGCCTGATGATCCGGGTATCTGGGCCGATTACTCACAGGTGCAGCACGAACAACAAGACTTTACCGGCGCACTCGAAACACTGGCCGAAGGCATTAAATATCACCCCGATGATGCCGAGCTTTACTACCGGTTCTCTGCATGCCTGCTGGCAAACGGCTTCAGACAGGAAGCTTTTGGCAATTTGCAGCGCGGTCTCGAACTCGATTTCAGCAAGCACGACATCCTGTTCGATTTTATGCCGCAACTCCGCAACAATCCCGGACTGATTGACTTTATCGAGGCGCACCGCCCGTAAACTATCCATTGATCATCAAATAAATAGACAAACAGGTGACCGTTACCAGCAACTTTAGGTAAGGTAACGCACCTTTTTGTCTATTTTTGATGCCGACACACTTTATTCCGAACCAAGACTACCTGATGAATTTTCAGCTACCTCATCTCCCCGAACGTCCACAGCGCCCCCGCCAGTCTGGCACCACAATGGTAATGGACAAAGGCCTCGGGCTTAAACAGGCCGAAATGCTCATTGATACCAGTGTTGATTATATCGACATGATTAAGCTGGGCTTTGGCACTTCGCTGGTGACACGCAATGTGAAGGAAAAAATTAAGCTCTACCGCAACGCAGGCATTAAAGTGTATGTGGGCGGTACATTGTTTGAAGCCTTTATTGTGCGCGGCCTCTTTGATCAGTACCAGAAACTTTGCGACGATCTTGGTCTCGATATGGCCGAAGTGTCTGACGGGTCGATGGAAATGGCGCACGACGAAAAGTGTGAATACATCCAGAAACTGGCCAAAAACTTCACAGTGGTTTCCGAAGTAGGGTCAAAAGAAGAAGGCATTATCATTCATCCCAACAAGTGGACCTCGATGATGCAGAAAGAACTTCAGGCCGGAAGCTGGAAAGTAATTGCCGAAGCCCGCGAAAGCGGCAACGTGGGCATTTATCACCGCAATGGTTCGGCGCATACGCTGCTGGTAAACAAGATTATCGCTAAAGTAAAACCCGAGAATATCATTTGGGAAGCCCCGCAAAAATCACAGCAGGTATGGTTTATCAAACTCTTCGGAGCCAATGTAAACCTCGGTAACATTGCCCCTGAAGAAGTTATTCCGCTCGAAACCCTTCGCATCGGTCTGCGTGGCGATACCTTCTTCCAGTTTCTCCCCAAAGAAATGCAACAGACTCCCTAATTAACACCTATATATACTACAAGAAACACACTACAATGAAAGAAGTAACCGTTCAGGAACTGAAACGCATGCGCGACAACAACGAAGCGCACCAGCTTATTGACGTACGCGAACAACACGAAGCCGACGTTGCCACTATTGGCGGCGAACTGATTCCGATGGGCACCATTCTGGCGCACGTGGATGAAATTGCCAAAGACAAGCCCGTGATTATTCACTGCCGCAGTGGTGCACGTTCAGCCTCAGTGGTAAATGCGCTTGAAACCCAGCACGGCTTTACCAATTTGTACAACCTTAAAGGCGGTATTCTGGCCTGGGGACGCGAAATTGATCCCTCCGTACCTCAGTACTGATCAGTAAATAGTTTTTTCCGATTCAGGTGTCAGTACTGCCCTGTTTCGCCAATATAATCTCCCTGTCTCGCAATGTTGAGTTGAAGCGAACAGGGAGATTGTTATTTTTGCCCCGTCAATTGAATCCCGCAATACATCTCGCATGAAAGAGTTTCTCGATATTCTTCTCCACATAAACGATCACCTGAATGGCTGGGTGAATGAGTACGGTACAGCCATTTATGCCATTCTGTTTCTCATCATTTTTGTGGAAACCGGACTGGTGATAATGCCTTTTCTGCCGGGTGATTCGCTGCTTTTTGCGGCTGGCGCCATTTGTGCACGTACCGCCGATGATCCGAATGCGACAATGAATATATGGGTATTGATACTGCTGCTTTCTGTAGCTGCCATTTTAGGCGACAATACAAACTATGCTATAGGACGTTTCATCGGCAGCCGGGTAACCGGGCTGAAGCTTTTCGGCCGCAATCTGGTAAAGCAGCAATATATTGATAAAACGCACGAGTTTTTTGAAAAATATGGTACAAAGGCCATTATTATGGCGCGTTTTGTACCAATCGTGCGCACGTTTACGCCGTTTGTGGCGGGTGTGGGTAAGATGGATTACAAGCGTAAATTCCTGCCGTTTGATATTGGTGGCGGCATTTTATGGATCAGCTCGATGTCGCTGGCCGGTTTCTTCCTCGGCAAAAACGAGTGGATACAAAAGCATTTTGAGATGGTGGTAATTGGCATTATCCTGATCTCGGTGTTGCCGATGGTTTATGGCTATATCCGCCACCGCATGAATAAAAGTAAGGCGGCCTGATGCGCAAGTTCGGCCTTATCGGTTTCCCGCTCACCCATTCGTTTTCGCCGCACTATTTTGCCGGTAAATTTGAGCGTGAAGGCATAACGGATACTTCCTACCAGCTTTTCCCGCTCGAACACATTGCACAGTTGCCGCAGCTGCTTGCCAGCGAACCTGCGCTTTGTGGTTTCAATGTGACCATTCCATACAAGCAAAGCATCCTGCCACTGCTCGACAGTGCCGATGAAGTGGCGCAGGCGGTGGGCGCTGTAAACACCGTACTCATAAATCGTACACAAAGCGGGAAACACGGTGCATTTGCGCTGAACGGCACCAATACCGATGTGTATGGCTTCCGGCAATCGCTCAAACCCTTTCTCACATCGGCACACGAGCGGGCCCTGATACTTGGCACCGGCGGTGCGGCGGCGGCGGTTGACTATGTGCTCCGGCAAATCGGCGTAGAAACAATTTTCGTATCGTCAAGCGGCAAAACACGCAGTGACCGCACGGTACTGCACACCTCAGAAGTGAATGAGTACGTGCTGGCTGCCTGCAAACTCATTGTAAATACCACACCGCTGGGCATGCACCCCAACACCGAAGCCGCACCCGCCCTGCCCTACGAAAAACTCACTCCGGCGCATCTCCTCTACGACCTCATCTACAACCCCGCCGAAACCCGCTTCATGCAGCTCGGCCGCCAGCACGGCGCCACCGCCATGAACGGCCTCGACATGCTCAAACTCCAGGCCGAAAAAGCCTGGGAATACTGGACCACATAGCCCCCACAGCGAGCGCAGCACACATCCCCATACCGAGCCCGCGAGGCACACATCTCCCACAACGAGCGCAGCACACATCCCCATACCGAGCCCGCGAGGCGCACATCCCCCACAGCCAGCGCAGCACACATCCCCATACCGAGCCCACGTGGCACACATCCCCTACAGCGAGCGCAGCACACATCCCCATACCGAGCCCACGTGGCACACATCCCTCACAGCGAGCGCAGCACACATCCCCATACCGAGCCCGCGAGGCACACATCCCTCACAGCGAGCGCAGCACACATCCCCATACCGAGCCCGCGAGGCACACATCC
>JADBYT010000044.1 GCA_020402865.1 Bacteroidota bacterium
GATCGGCCTGCGCAACAGACGTTTCTACCAACTGCCCGGCAGTTTCCACCTCCGCCACATACGCGCCGTTTTTAAAATGGATCACCACATCGGTAAACCCGTCGGCCGCAGCCACCGTGCGGAAACCCGTGAAGTTATACGTACTGCTGCCCACTAACCGCGGCAAAAAGCCGGCTCCAAGGCTATTGGCGTTCGCTGCCACATTGCTGCCCACCCCGCGCAGCGTATTCCACTCAGTCACCAGCAGCGGGTTTGCCCCCGGCAACCTGCACGCCTGCGAAAAACTGCCCCAGCGCGAATACGCCCGCAGTAAAGCGCCCAAATGCCTTATCGTGTAAACAGCAGCAGTACCCGTTGCGGCCACATTCACCGCCGTGAAAAAATTATCCCATGCCTCATATGCCCCCGCATTGCCCGGATCGTTTACCCGAATACCCTGAATAACCACATCAGCCAAAGCCGCACGTGCCACTAAAACTGTAGTAATTTCGGCAGCCGTAACCAACGACGCACCTCCCGTTGCAGGAGCCGCCAGTATGCCCAGCGCAATTGTGGGCACATCAATAAGCACATGGTTCACAAAATTGTCGAACCGGTCGTTCATCTTCTTAAACGCCCGGTCGCGCTCCTGCACAACCACCATAAAGGCGGGCATTATCACCTCTGTAAACGTAATGCCGTTGTACTGCATCACCCGCACCATTTCAAAAGGCTGCAGTTCGTTTACATATACTTCGGTGTGCGTAAAGTTGCGCACAGGTGTGTTGGGCGGGCTTATATAGGTGTTTCTGTCGGTCAGCGTATATTTTTGGGTAAGGCGTATTCTGCCGTCCGGTTTGTATTGCTGTGTACCTGCTTCGCCATTTTCGCCAACGTGCAGGTCGTAGTTGTTGTATATATAGGTTTGTTCTTCGTCGAGGCCAAAGAAATACTCGCGGTATCCGGCCGGGTATTGGAAACTGGTGAACCCGTTGAATCCATCCACTGTATATGTATAGGTGGTCACCATTGGTTGTATCTCATTCCAATACGCATACGTCCAACGCGCAATCACATAAAACACATCTGTTACATCATAATACGAAATCGCATTTGAGTTCAACACCACCGGCGAGTCGCCAATTTCATCGGCATGAGTCTGCATTATTCTCATCCACGCATAGCTGTTGGGTGTAAAACCCTGGGTAATGAGTTTAGCCCGGTCGCTTTCGGGAGCGGTGTTCAGCAAATCGAGAATAATGTTGTGGTCACCGGCCATCCAATAGTCTGTATTGCCAATGAGTTTATTAATTATGCGTATCCTGTCCGACACCTTGAAATGCGTAAACACACACGGTGTGTAAGGATCCATGTTTACAAACAAACTGTGCAGCGTGGCTTGTGTACTGTTTGAGTTGAGCGCATTCACCACATTATCAATAAACGCGGTATTTATGGCCGTTGGGTAGGCTTTTTTAGTTACCTCCAGCACTGTAGCCATCATTACAAGTAGTTTGTAATGATAATCGGCTAAATCTGTGGCGCCATTCTGTTCAGAAATTACCCTGTTAGCGGTGTTCAGCTTTGCGTCTTGCAAAGCCTGCTGGTCGAGAATAAGGGCCTGCTGTGCGGTAAGTAGTGCATTCTGGCACGAAGCTACGGCCAGCAAATTTTCAGTGGTAAGGTTGCACAGGGTGAGACAAAAAATATAATCGCCAAACGGAGAATTTATGTTCAGCGATTGTTTCATGAATTCGGCGGGTGTTTGTGTACCGTCGAGCAGCGCCATATCGCTAGGCGGTAGGTTCACAACCACATTCAGCTTTACTAATGGCTTTACCGAAGTTTGCTGAAGTTGCGTATAAAACGAAGTCACAGGCTGGTTGGCCGACACCGTGGTTTGCAGTGCAATGCACAACGAGCCATTGTGTATTGCGCCTTGAGCTTTATTTGAAACCGGTACGCTGCTTCCTGCCGGCACAGCAAATCTTCCCGCATAACCTTCAAACTGATTATTGTTAACTACCGGGAAAACTGCAATGGCCGTTTGCGGCTGTGTGGCATTGGAGTAAATATCGGTGTAGGCCTGACTGCTGTTTTCGGGAGCGTCTTTTTTGAAGTAGCCCGTAAAATATGAAGTGGTGGCTGTACTTCCAAACCGGGCCTCGTAAGTTTCCGACTCATTCACAAAGTTTATTAGTACGCCAGCCGCTAAATTATGGCCCGTTGGAACGTTGCTTTCTTTATAATAAAGTGCGTCGAGTGTTGAAAAGGAAACTGCAGTAATTGTAGCAGGCAGGGTAATGAGTTTACCCGAAGGTGCAATGAATGTGTAAGTGCCGTCGGCATTTTTCAACGAAGCCAGTTGGCTGATGGTGTAGGCTGTAATGCTTAAATCATCTTCATCCCCGTCGCCAATTCCCAGCAATACAGACGGATTATGCATCCACTCCCACTGCCATTCCACTAAGCGTGTGCCGGTAGCGGTATAGTCGAGCAAATTGTCGGTGGTGCCTTTGGGTGCCGGTGCATTGCCTTTGAAACTATGCTCAAGCGCAAACACGCCGTGGGCCAGTTCGTGCTGCACGGTGCGGTTGAAGCCGGACTGCGCAGGCGAAAGAAACACATAGCCAATGTTTTTGCCGCGCGGCATCACACCTTCCAGATCAGTCCAGCTGCTGTCGGGCGCAAGGGCTGTTACAAATACATAGTGCTCGCTGCGACTGTAATCCGGCCGTGCTTTCAGGCGACTGTTTATCGCTTTCATTTCGTCGCTGTAGCGGCTCAGGCCGGTGCCGCCCACATTTACTTTACCGTCGTTGTTGCTGTCCCAGTTTTGTGCGTTAAGCGCGGCATCTGTTTTTACAGTCCATTTCACCACCGCACCGGCATACGCCTTATTTAACTCCGTTTCCAGCAACGCCGCCTGGGCTGCACTTACCGCAGTTGCCTGCGTATTGCCTGATGTAAGCGGCACAAGATGCAGCGTTTCTTCCTGCTTATTCAGACTAATCGCATTTACTTTGCCAATATTCACCAAACTGTCGGGCGAATGATAATAGCCGGCATAAATTTCCTGACGGTCGTTGCCATTGCCGCCCACCACATAAAACTTGCGTGTAGTGCCCGTGCCGTGGCTTTGATAGCGCGTGCCGGTATGCGAGAAAAAGAATACACTGTCGGCATTTACGCCATTGCTGAGCGTGAGCTGTACCGATACTTCATCATACTTCTCACTCTGCAGCGATTTCCAGCTTACCGCTTTTACACTGTTGTCTTTTTTATCTGTTACATCTTTGTAATACAACCGCCACGCCGGCACCTGATGCGCATCAAAACCATAAAGCGATTCATTGGTGTGTCCGAATACGGCCGTGCCCGTGGTTGTGTTGATGTAGTTGTGAATGAGTGAAAGCGGCACTGCACCCGTTTGTCCGGCAAACACCACCGTACCGTTCGCCGTAACCACCCACAGCGAACCGTTGGCATCTTCAATGGCCGTGCCTTCGCCGGGTGTGTAAGTAAAGGTCTGGCCGTTTATGGTTACCGTGCCGGCTGCTGTATCTACCACTATATCGCCGGGATTATCAATTACGGTGTTTACCGAAATTTCGGGTGCTACCATGCCTGATGCATTCCCCTGCGCCAGCCAATTATCAATCCCATCCGTCAACGC
>JADBYT010000045.1 GCA_020402865.1 Bacteroidota bacterium
CCGCCTCGAAATGCACCGGCAGGCCGATATGCCCAATGTGTGCTACACCATAAGCCGCTGGAATTCGGAAGACGATTTACAAAATTATCGCAGCAGCGAGTTATTCAGCACCACCTGGGCCAAAACCAAAGTGCTGTTTGCAGCCAAACCGCAGGCATGGACGTTGAACGGCGTGTTTGACAGCGGCAGTTAATTCTCAAACTTCACTTCCTTAAAAGAAAACAGCTGCTCGCTACCATTGATGCTTAAGCGCAGCAAGCCCTCGGCATTAGTGCCAAGCACCGTAGCGTTGAAAGTGGTGTCGTTTTTACTGAAGCGGGCTTCCACACCGCGCAGGTAAAGTTTGTTTTCATAAAGCTGCCGCAATTCATCGGCTTTACCGGCGCGGAGCATGAGGTAATATTTCTCAAGAAATTCGCAGAGGCGGGCCAGCAGTTTTTCGGTGTCGGCTGTTTTTCCGGTGACGAGGCGCAGCGAGGTGGCTTTAGCAGCCAGTTCGCCAAACTGAAGCTGGTTTACATTAAGACCGATGCCTACTACGGCGGCCACAAAGCGGTTGCTGCCGAGAATGTTTTCGACGAGGATGCCGGCCACTTTGCGCTGGTTGATGTATATGTCGTTTGGCCATTTTACTGAAATTTTAACCTCTGTATCTGCGCAGGCCTGCTCAGCCGTATCGGCCACCGCCAGCGCCACGGCACGGGTAAGATCGAACTGGGCCGGGGGGGCCAGAAACACCGGACGAAGCACGATGCTTACGGTGAGATTTTCGCCCGGAGCTGTGTGCCATTCGCTGCCGCGCTGCCCGCGCCCGGCAGTTTGATGCTGTGCACTGATCAGCGTGCCTTCGGCAACCGGTGTACTACGCACGAGGTCGAGCGCAAACGTATTGGTAGAGGCCACTTCCTCCAATCTGATATGATGTCTTCCGGTGAATAGTGTTTCCGGCGGCTGATCGGGCATTTTTCGCTAACTTTGCTCGTTTTTACAAACATAACCGAATTGCCGGCATTCGCATAAAATGCCCACTAAAAAGAATGGCCACAAAGAAGCCCGCCACGACTGGTAAATCCAGCGCAAAAAAAGCAGCCGCCCCGAAGAAAACGGCTAAAACGGGATCATCTCCCGCTAAAACAACGGCCACCAAAACCGTGAAGAAAGCTGCCAAAGCAGTAAAATCTGCTCCTGCAAAAACCACAGCCCGTAAAACGGCTGCCAAATCAACCGCGGTAAAACCGGCTCCCGCTAAAACTGCTGCCGTAAAAAAAGCAGCCGCTCCCAAAGCAAAAAAAATCGCCGTCAATGATCCCTCGCTCACGCTTGCCGATTCTGTGGTGAATGGCATCCTTGAGAAAAAAGGCGAAAACATTGTGTGCCTTGATCTGCGCAACATCGAAAACGCCGTGTGCTCTTTCTTTATCATCTGCGAAGGTAATTCCGACACACAGGTGGAAGCCATTGCCGAATCGGTGGAATTTATCGTAAAAAAAGAAACCGGGCAGCGTCCCTACCGCTCCGAAGGCTGGGAAAACGCCCTCTGGGTACTGATCGATTACATCGACGTGGTAGTACATGTATTTGAACGCGAAACCCGCAGTTTCTACAACCTCGAACGCCTCTGGGCCGACGCAGGCGAAATTCGCTACTCGCCAAAAGGCGAACGACTCAACTAATCGCGTTAACGATTGTTAATTACACACAATAATATCTGTTCCGTAACCGACTCTGATATTACATTTAAAAGGAAATTATGAGTGACATGAATAATCAACCGAACAGCGATAACGAAAATGACCGTAACCGTTTGCGCGACCGTTTCTCCCGCAAGCCGGGAATGCCGCGTTCGCCTTCGGGTTTTTTCTGGGTGTACATTATTCTGGTGCTGGGATTAATTGCGTTTTTCCTCCCGGGTATGTTTACCGAATTACCCGAAATAAACACCAAAGAATTTACCGAGCTGGTGAAACAACGTGCGGTGAAGGAAATGTATGTAATCGACAATGCCGGCAAGCGTATCGAAATTATGCTCGCACCGGAGAAATTGAGCGCCGCACCGGTGAAAACAATTCTTACCGGAATTGAATCACGCACCAAACGCCGTGTACATGCCGATCCGAAACACCCGCAGCTCCGACTGAACAACTCATGGAATGAGGAGTTCAACAAACAGCTTATCGAAATCCAGAACCAGAACGGTTACACACAGGCCGATTACATCCCGATTAAAAACACACAGGAAACCTCTTTCCTCGACAGCATCGGCTGGCTGCTTCCCATCGTATTGATGATCCTGCTTTGGGTATTCCTCATGCGCCGCATGGGCGGTGGTGCCGGAAGCCAGATCTTCAACATCGGAAAGTCGCGCGCTACGCTGTTTGACAAAGACACCACAGTGAACGTGACCTTTAACGATGTGGCCGGTTTGGAAGAAGCCAAAGTGGAGATTAAAGAGATTGTGGACTTCCTCAAAAACCCGAAAAAGTACACCGACCTCGGTGCGAAAATTCCGAAAGGTGCGCTGCTTGTTGGCCCTCCGGGAACCGGTAAAACACTGCTTGCAAAAGCGGTGGCCGGCGAAGCCAAAGTGCCTTTCTTCTCGCTTTCGGGTTCTGATTTTGTAGAGATGTTTGTGGGTGTAGGCGCTTCGCGTGTGCGCGATCTGTTCCGTCAGGCCAAAGAAAAAGCCCCCTGCATCATCTTTATCGACGAAATTGATGCCATTGGCCGTGCACGTGGCCGCAGCATTTCACAAGGCAGCAACGACGAACGCGAAAACACGCTCAACCAGCTGCTCACCGAAATGGACGGCTTTGGCACAAACAGCGGTGTAATTATTCTCGCCGCCACCAACCGTGCCGACATTCTCGACCGCGCACTGCTGCGTCCGGGCCGTTTCGACCGCCAGATCTTTGTGGATCTTCCCGATATGAACGAGCGTAAAGCGGTGTTTCAGGTACACACCAAACCGCTTAAACTCGACGATACGGTTGATCTCGATTTCCTTGCCCGCCAGACACCCGGTTTCTCCGGTGCCGACATTGCCAACATTTGTAACGAAGCTGCGCTTATTGCTGCCCGTCACAACAAAAAGGTAGTTGGCCGTCAGGATTTCCTTGATGCAGTAGATCGCGTAATTGGTGGTTTGGAGAAGAAAAACAAAATCATCTCCAAACAGGAAAAAGAAGTAATTGCCTTCCACGAAGCCGGTCATGCCACTGTGAGCTGGATGCTCGAACACGCCGCCCCGCTGGTGAAAGTAACCATTGTGCCCCGTGGTCGCTCGCTTGGCGCGGCGTGGTACCTGCCCGAAGAACGCCAGATTACCACCACCGAGCAGTTTATGGACGAAATCTGTGCCACGCTTGGCGGACGCGCAGCCGAGGAAGTAATGTTCGGCAAAGTATCAACCGGCGCACTGAGTGATCTTGAGCGTATTACCAAACAGGCCTACGCCATGGTAACGTATTACGGACTTAACGACCGCATCGGCAACATCAGCTACTACGATCCGCAGGGAAGTGAATACACTTTCGGCAAACCGTACAGCGAACGCACCGCCGAAATCATCGACGAGGAAGTGAAGAAGATGATTGATCAGGCTTACGAACGCACCAAAAATGTGCTGCGCGAAAACAAAGACAAACTCGAACGTCTTGCCCGCCAGCTGCTCGAAAAAGAAGTGATCTTTAAAGAAGACCTTGAAAGCATTTTCGGCAAACGTCCGTTCGACAAACCTGAGCTTGAAAGCGTGAAGCCGATAGAGGAACACAACGAGCAAAAACCGGCCGAAACACCGGCCGAACCCGAAGCTCCGGCCACCACCGATCTGCTTAATTAATTGAAATCAATTACCTCAAAGGCGCAGTCACAACAGGCTGCGCCTTTGCTATAACTTTACTACCTTTACCCGCAACCTCTGCACCTGCTGTATGGAAGAAAGTACATCAAGGGAAAAAATTCTGAAGAAAGTCCGGGCCGCGCTCATCAACAAATCGCGCCTGGAAGCTACGGATATTGATTTCGACAGCAGCATTTTTAACACGCAGGAAGAAACGCTCGAACTCATTTTCGCACAACAGTTTTCCGACATCGGCGGGCAGTTTGTGTTTTGCGAAAATGAAGACGATTTCTGCGACAGCATCGCCGTGCTGCTGGCCGATCATCAGGGCGATACGCTCTGGTGCCCGGAAACTGAAATTGGCAGTCTGTTGCAAAAAGCCGGGCTCAGTTTCCGCAGCAATGCGCAGGAACCGGTGCCCAACGGCATAGCCATTACCGGCTGCGAATTTCTGGTGGCCCGCACCGGCAGCGTGGTCATCAGTTCGCGGCAAACAAGCGGACGACGCGGTGCTTTCTTTGCCGATAATCACCTCGTAATTGCCCGTACCTCGCAGCTTGTAGCGCATGTAAAAGATGCGCTCAAAGGCATCAAAGCCCGCTACGGCGACGCACAACCGTCGATGATTACCACAATCACCGGCCCCAGCCGCACCGCCGACATTGAAAAAACATTAGTGCAGGGCGCTCACGGCCCCAAAGAAATTTTCGTCTTTCTCATCGACGACGTGCCGGCGGTGTAACGCACTCCTCCCCTCTTTCATTCATGGATAAAAACCTTATTCAGCGACTCATTACCGGAACCGTGTTTGTGGTTGTACTGGTGGGCGGAATTATGTGGAACGAATGGTCGTTCTTCGGGCTGTTTCTGCTCATTACCGTGCTCGGGCTTTGGGAATTTTACCGCCTTTCGGCACACGTACCGGCTGCGCCGTGGCGCATTTACGGCACCGCCGTAGGCGCTATGATTTTTGCTGCATTCTTTTTCAAGCAATACCTCGGACTTAATTCTGTACTGCTCGGTCTTATTCCGTTTCTCTTTTTACCCTTCTTCTTTGAACTCTACACCAAAAGCGATAAGCCATTTACCAATCTCGCTTACACCTTTATGGGCTGGATTTATGTGTCTTTGCCGTTTGCATTGTGGGGATTGATTATGGCGCCTCACTGGCAGGAAGGTTTTTGCGATATAGATGAAAAAACCGGGATGACATCTCTGGTTGCAACCGGAATGACAAAGTACAGCGGCAAAATTCTCCTCGGCTTTTTCATCATCCTCTGGACGAGCGACAGCCTTGCATACGTATGCGGCCGTTTATTTGGCAAACACAAATTATTTGAACGCATTTCGCCCAAGAAAACCTGGGAAGGTTTTATCGGCGGCATGATTTTCACCATTGCGGCCGCGTGGATTGTGTGGTATTTCCTGCGCACGCTTCCTGTTTCCGACTGGATGGTGATGGCCGGCATTGTAGCCGCCACCGGCACCCTCGGCGACCTTGCCGAATCCATGTTTAAGCGAAGCATTGGCATTAAAGACTCTGGAAATATTTTACCCGGCCACGGCGGCATTTTAGACCGGTTTGATGCGGTTTTGCTGGCCTCGCCGTTTGTAACCAGCTACCTGCTGCTGCGCTACTGATTGAAGTCAGATTAACCTAAGCATAACTTCCCCCGTATAACCGGCAAAAATTCCTAATTTCGCACCCTCAACACGTTCTTGTAAGAACCAATTAAGAACCTTATGGCATCATCTACCAAGAAGGCTCCGGCCGCCGCAGAACAACACAGTATGTTTGACGCAGTGCTGGCCCGCCTCGACAAAGCGGCTGAGATTTTCGGTCTTGCACCGGAAGTAGCCGAAGTACTTCGTCACCCCAAAAAGGAAGTAGCTGTGAGCTTGCCCATTAAAATGGACGACGGCAGCATTAAAGTGTTTGAAGGTTACCGCACGGTACACTCTACCCATCTTGGCCCGTCGAAAGGCGGTATCCGTTATGCGATGGACGTGAATGCGGATGAAGTGCGTGCGCTGGCCGCATGGATGACATTCAAGTGCGCCATTGCCAACCTGCCCTACGGCGGCGGCAAAGGCGGTATCAAATGCGATCCCCGCACCATGTCGGTTGGTGAACTTGAGCGCCTCACCCGCGCCTACACCCGCGCCATGGCCGACGTATTCGGCGTAAATAAAGATATTCCCGCCCCCGATATGGGCACCGGCAAACGCGAAATGGCGTGGCTGCTCGACGAGTTTAACCGCATTCAGGGCGAAGATTCGCCGGGCGTGGTTACCGGAAAGCCCCTCACACTGGGCGGTTCAAAAGGCCGTGAAGCAGCTACAGGCCGTGGTGTTATGGTAGCTTCGCTTGCTGCCATGAAGAAAATGGGCATCAACCACAAAGCAGCTACTGCCGCTGTGCAGGGCTTTGGCAACGTAGGTTCACATGCAGCACGACTGCTGGCCGGCAAAAACATTAAAATTCTCGGCATTTCCGACCATACCGGTGCTTATTACAACGAAAAAGGCATCGACATTGAAAGCGCCCTCAAGTTTGCTGCCGCCAATGGCAACACACTCAAAGGCTTTACCGGTGCCGAACTCATTACCAATGCACAACTCCTCACACTTGATGTAGATCTGCTCGTTCCCGCTGCCATTCAGGGTGTAATTACCGGAGCCAACGCGGGCGATATTAAAGCCAAACTCATCGTGGAAGGCGCCAACGGACCCACCGAAGCCGAAGCCGATGAAATACTCAACAACAAAGGCATTATCGTAGTGCCCGATGTTCTGGCCAATGGCGGCGGTGTGACCGTTTCTTACTTCGAGTGGGTGCAGAACAAATACGGCCACTACTGGAGCGAAGAAGAAGTAAACACCAAACACGACGCTTCGATGAGCCAGGCTTTCGAAAATGTATGGTTCAATGCACAGCAGTACAAAACCAGCATGCGCATTGGTGCTTACATTACCGCCCTCAAGAAAGTGGACAAAGCCATCCGCTACAAAGGCAATTACTAAGCCGCTATACAATAAAGCAAACACCTGTTCCGACTTCCGGAGCAGGTGTTTGCATTTACACCTGCTTCAAACCACCGCATTGTCTATCTTTGCGGCCTAAACTAAATATACTATGCTTCACCGCGAAGGAACTTTTACCATAACCATGACGCTGGTTTTTCTGGCTGTAATAAATGGTGGTATGTATATGATTGATCCCGGCTTTGGTATTGCCAACTGGATTACGCTTGTACTCAGCCTCGGTTTGCTTTACATCGTACTTCAGTTTTTCCGTAATCCCAAACGCATTACACCCGTTAATCCGGCCCATGTAATTGCACCTGCCGACGGGAAAGTGGTGGTAATTGAAGAAGTGGAAGAACCTGAATACTTCAAAGGCAAGCGCCTGCAGATTTCAATTTTCATGTCGCCTTTTAATGTGCATGTAAACCGTTACCCGGTGAGCGGCGCGGTGAAATATGTGAAGTATCATGCTGGTCTTTATCTGGTAGCCTGGCATCCGAAATCATCTACCGATAATGAGCGCACTACCATTGTAGTACAAAACGAGGCCGGCCACGAAGTACTTTTCCGCCAGATCGCAGGTGCGCTTGCTCGACGCATCGTACACTATTCGCGCGAGGGACACAAAGCCATGCAGGGCAGCGAGTTTGGCTTCATCAAGTTTGGTTCGCGGGTTGATATTTTCCTGCCTGTAGGAACGAAAGTGGATGTAGCACTCGATCAGGTTGTGCGCGGCGGCGAAACAGTAATTGCTTCATTTTAGGCAAATTAACGTAATTATTAAAAAATCACAATTTGGGGAGGTGTTCGGATAAGTCCCGGAATTTTGGTACTTTTATTGCACAGATTAAAAAAGTCATTCATTAAAATCAGATACACCAATGAAAAAGTTATTCATCGTTCTCGCGCTTACCGGCCTGGTAGGCACCGCGTCAGCAGCTACTGTAGCTACTTTTACCGGCTCTAAAGTGGAGATCGTAAAAGGCGACGACAAAAAGAAAAAGAAAAAAGGTAAAAAAGCAGAGTGCTGCAGTTCGCAGGGCGCTGCTGCTTCAAGCGGCAAAGCCTGCTCTAAAGATGCTAATGCTTCTGGCGGATGCTGCAAAGACAAGCAGGCTGCCCAGCCGGCTCCCGCTCCGGCACCGGCTCCCGCTGCTAAGCCTCAATAAGCTTTACAGATAATTCAAAAGCCCGGCACTGTTTATCAGTCCGGGCTTTTTTGTTTAAGAGGCTGTTAGGGAATTTTGTTTTGCGTTGATTTTGCAGGATTTTTTGCCAGATCAAGGCATTTTTTGGTCGATACCCGTCCCGGCAGTATCGTCGGGATCGGCGAAAAAACAACGAAGAGATGGCAATAAAGACGCGAAATCATTAAAAAGAAAATTCCCTAACAGGTAATGAAAATGAAAACGGCCGCGAAATTCGCAGCCGTTTTTGTATTGATGAAATCAATCGGATTACTTCGATTTCTTTGCAGCAGCGCGGCCACGGGCTTTGGGTTTGTCGGCCCAGGGCGATGATTTCTTGCGCAGTTGCTTTTCTACATTGTTGATGCTGCGCAGGGCAAGACGCACGAGGTTTTGTTCTACGCGCGGCATTTCCACATTGCTCAGACGGATTTCCTGCTGGAAAAGCGGCCATTTGCCGGAGTACTGACGGATGCGGTAAACCATTTCAGCCTCAATACGCTCAAGCACAGAATCATCGTTGGCAATGGTTTCGTCGAGTTCCCATACACACATTACCGCCTCACGCATGGTTTTCCAGCGTTCATCGGGTTTGCGGGGTTTTGCATTGGCACGAAGCCTTCCGCTTTTCTTTTTATCCAGACCAAACCAAAAGCGCAGCGACAGCGGTAAGCGTGTTTTACCAATCAGGCAAATACCTTCTGTGGTAACAATGGCATATACTTTCGGGCTGTTGCCGCTGGCGGCAGTACCACGGAAGTTACCCAGCTCAGGACCGTCAGGGAATAAACTGCGGGCTGTAATGGTTCCATTGTCAAGCTTGATCCAAAGAATCGATTCGTCGCGGATAATGTCGCGGGCTTTGTTTTCAGTCATGATTGAGTATTAGTTTTAGTTCTTTCAATGCGTTGATTTCGTACGTCACTCGTTCACTGTGTGGATTTGCATCCGGATTAAAGTACACCTGATGCCATCCGGCTTCACGTGCCCCTACAATGTCCACATGCAAATCATCACCAATCATCAGCGAATTGCCGGTTTCCCCTCCCGTCAATTTTAGTGCGTGGGTAAATATACGATAATCCGGTTTAGTATATCCACAATCTTCTGATGTAATAATAGTTTTCAGGTAGGGAGAAAGCCCGCTACTGTTAATCTTATGATGTTGCACCTCGTGAAATCCATTAGTAATTATATGTATTTGATATATATCTTTTAAACTTTCCAATAATGCCAGAGCGCCCGGAATCAGGTTGTTTTTGAGAGGCGCCTGCGCAAGATAGGCTTCATCGAATTGATGGGCGAGCTGTTTATCGTGAATACTAAAATGTGCTAATGTTTGACGAAACCGCAATGCACGAAGTGTGGCTTTATCTATAATTTTTCGGCGGTATCGGTCCCACAACAAATCATTGTAGTGATTGTAATGTTCTATAAATTTATCCGTGCTGCTTACACCTTTTTTATCCAGCTCAAACTGATAGAAAAGGTCACAAAGTGTTTCAGTAGCATTGCGCTCCATATCCCAGAGCGTGCGGTCGAGGTCGAAAAAAAGATGCTGATAGGGCAAGTGTGTTATTTCGAAAAATTAAGATACTGTGAGAGATGCAGGGCTTGTGCCAGGTAATTCAGAATGAGTGACCACAACAAAAGCGAACTTAGCAGTACGAGTATTATTTTCCACTTCTTGCTGTAAAACCTGTTTATCACAAATGTGCCTATAGGTATGGAAATAATGCAGGGTGTGATAATGGCCAGCCCGATCATTCCGAATTTCCCTCTTATTCTGACAATGAAACGGGTGGAGCGGGTGAAACGCTTTGGTTTTAAACGCAACCATGCCTTATAATTACGGCGCAGAATAAGTGCCTTTACCCATATTACGAGCTTTCGCCAGACAGCCGTAAGCCAATCGCCCACAAAAGTAAAGGCGAGAATACCAATGATACCGCCAGAAGTTGTATAGAAAAACGACTGTGCAAAATTGTACCCAAAATATTCAGAAAGCGCGGGGGCAAATAAAAACTTTGTTGCTCCGGCAATCAGCAGCGCGCCTATCTGTTCAATTTCTACGATACTCATATACGCACTGTGCTCTTTATGCTTTAAACTTTTGCTCCGTAAGCCAGATCGCCCGCATCACCCAAACCAGGAACGATATATGACTGTGCTGTTAATTCCTCGTCAATAGCGCCTGTCCAGATAGTTACGTTTTCAGGCATGTTGCGTTTGGTATATTCTACACCGGCTACACTGGATATGGCAGAAACAATATGCACATGTTTGGGCCGACCGCGACGCAGCAATGCCTGATAGGTCATTACCATTGAGGTACCGGTGGCCAGCATCGGATCACAGAGAATAAGTACTTTATCATCAAGCAGCGGACAGGCCATATAATCCACAAAAACTTCAAAGGATCCGTCTTTATGATGTTTGCGGTATGCCGAAATGAAGCCGTTTTCGGCAAAATCAAACACCTGCAGCAACCCGTTATGCAATGGCAAACCTGCACGGAGAATGGTGGCTATAACCGGTTGTTCTTTCAACACATCGGCCTGCGCAATGCCAAGCGGAGTGGTAATATCGCGACGTTCGTACTCCAGTTTGCGGCTGATCTCAAAGCCAATATGCGTACCGATACGTTCTAAATTACGGCGAAAACGCATCGGATCTTTTTGAAGTGTCACATCGCGCATTTCGGCCATATACACACTAATCACAGATTGCTGCTTGCTGAAGTCGATTACCATAACCGGTTTGAAATTATTTTTTGATTAGCCTGAGCAACCAGGGAAGCCTGTTGCTGCGGGCCTGTAAATATACACATTCTTTCGCCCCGAAACCTCTGTAAAACCTTGCCAGTTGCGGATCATCAGACCCTTCGAAATCAAGTACCAGATTTTTATGCGCATTTTCGGCAATAAACCGGTCGATGAGTGCAAACATGGCACGTGTTTCCCGGCCCTTTTCGCTCTGGCCGGAAAACAAAAAAATAACCTTCCCGTTGGCATCAGCAAAAAATGCACCCGCCAGCAATTCGCCCCGGTCATCCACCACGCCCCGGCTATGCAGGCGTCCGCGTGCATCGAGTGCCTGTAACAGTTGTCGCAAAATATCATACTGTGCCTCACGCAAAGCACTTACCTCTTTCCCTCTGCCACTTCTGAACAAGGAAATAACAGCCTCGCGCGATGGCGATGACGTAAATACCGGATTATGCCTTAAGGCCTTCTTTACATTACGCAGGGTGTTTTCTGAATAACCGGCCTGCAACTGTTCTGCCGACTTTATCAGATCAAGCTCATGCGTAAGATGCGGGTGCAGTTCATAGCCGCGTACAGATGAAGCCTTATTGAATGTATTGAGATTAATTTCTCTGTATCTGTAAACCGGCGGCACCGCATCCAGAAAACGCGCCACATCATCGGCGGTAAGTTTTTTTACTGAAAACACACCCAACTGCTGTACGAAAAATGGCGGATAGAGATAGGAAATACCCATTTTCCGGCCGGCCGTGAGTGGCATTACACTCTCATAATCGCCCTGCACCAAAGCCTCCCAGCGTGCGCACACCACATCCAGATACCATGAATACGCGTAGATGATTCCGTTAAACGCCTGTCGGATACAGGCATCCCAGCGATCACGATCTATTTCATGGTGCTGTAAATGACGGATCATGAAACCAGTTTTTTTATTCGTGCCTGTTGCTTTTCATCAAGCGCATATTCCGTTACTACTTCATAAACCCGACGCCAGCCTTTCCACTGCCACTCATTACTCAGTGTTTCATTATGCCATAATATCATAAACTCACCGTGAACAGCTTTCACCGAATCGGCCAGAGCATTTACCCTTACAATAGCTTCATCGGGGGTGAGCTTCATGTATAAATTGAGTGTGGCATCCATTACTGCAAAAGGATGGATACGCAGCGTGGTTTCCGACTCAAAATCCAGATCGTAAAAATTAAACGGTGAAGAAATACCTGCTCGGAAACCAATTTCGTTGGCAAAGCCCATCGAATAATCATCCGTTACATCACGCTCAAGCAAATTGCGGTAAGTATCCGGAAACTTAAGCATCAGAAAATGCTGACGACTACGCACAATTTCAGCGTGCAGTATGGAACGCAGGCGGCCAATCTCCACTTTCAGGCGTTCAGGCTCTGCATTCGAACCAAATGAAGGGTGCACACCTACATCGGAGTAATCGGCCAGATGCCTCACCAATTGACGAAAACGACGATTTTGAACGGGTACGTTTTTATCATTCATGCCATAATCGCCAACCAGAAAAAAATATATAGGACGGAAACCTCTTTTGCGCTGAATTTCCAGCTGAAACGCATACGTATCATACGGATCCTGCTCAAGGTTCAACAGTACACGTAGCCTTTTTTTGAGCCCGGCAAAATCAAGTTTCAAAACATCACGTGCAATGCCTCCGCACGTGCGCATAATACCTTTTTCGCGGTAGGCCCAGGCATTATCTATATCAATGGTGGGGGTAAATGAATACACCCGGCTTCTTTGTTTTAATTCCGGAAACCTTGCGGCAAGTATGCCCGAAAGCAACTGCGCCCACTGGTCAACCACCGGCTGCGATAAAAAACCGTGCTGCCAGGCCAGACTCTGATGTGCATCAAACCGGTCGAGATGATCGCGGATATGCGGCAAATATTCTTCGTAGCGCGAAACCAGATAAAAACCTGCCGCAAATAAATCAAACGGCAGTGCCGACTGCTTGCCGGTAGCATAAAACACTTTATGCGTATCCCATTCAAAAACCGAGATATTCTGTTCGGTAATTCCGCTCTCGAAAAGCAGTTGCCGCGACTGGAAAAACAACTCATCGCTAAGCGGATGCGGCGCATAGCTGAACTTAGGGCCAGCGTAAGCCATAAACTCATCACGCACCGACGTAAGCCTGAAAGATACACCGAGCAGGTCAGTAAGAAATAACCTGAAGGCATACTGATTACGGCTCGTAATCTCGTGCGTGTAGATGAGTAAACTTTGCATATTATCGGGCAAGGTACTTAATCAATTCACTACAAATGAATGCGGCTGCTTTCCCATCCCCGAAAACGGGTGGAAATGAATAATTGCCTTGCAAAAACGTCAGCGCCGAGTTCACAATCAACTCCGTATTGGCATCCGCTAGTTTAGCTGATCCGGTTTGTGTGAGTTCTACCCACTCTGTTTCGGGACGTAAAATCACGCAGGCTTTTTCAAAGAAATAAGCTTCTTTCTGCACACCGCCGGAGTCAGTGAGCACAAGCCGGCAGTTTTTTTCCAGCAGGATCATCTCCAGAAAAGAAACAGGAGGCAGCAGAATAAGCCGTGGTTCGGCGGCAATACGCGCCTCCAGAGCGGCAAGCGCGGCAATATTTTTTCTTGTTCGCGGATGAAGCGGCAGCACAATTTTCATCCCCGTTTTTAAAATCAGTTCAAAAAATGCGTCAAACAATGCCGTAAGCCGCTCGGGCACATCTGTATTACTATCGCGGTGAACCGTAGCCAGAATAAACCCGCCCGGCTTTACATTGATTTCTTCCAGCAGCCTGCTCTTGCTTTCGGCCAGCGATGCAAAATAAAGGCTGTTATCGTACATCACATCGCCACAATGAAATACAGCGGGCGCATCGGCACTTACATGCTGCTTCCCGGCCAGAATAGCATCCATGTGCCGGGTAAGGCCTTCATTTATCAGATTCTGATAGCCCGTTTGCGTAGGGGTGAAAAGAAACGAAGAAACATGATCGCATAAAATGCGGTTAACCTCTTCTGGCATTTTTTTGTTGAACGAGCGCAAACCGGCTTCAATATGCACCACCGGAATATGCAGCTTCGAAGCCGCCACGGCTCCTGCTAAGGTGGAGTTCGTATCACCATATACCACCAATGCGTCGGGTTTCCGCTCAAGCAAGACCTCCTCAATACTCGAGATCATCGCTGCAGTTTGCTTGCCGTGACTGCCCGACCCCACATTCAGCCGGTAATCCGGTTGCGGGATGCCCAGTTCGGAAAAAAAGACCTCCGACATGTTCTCATCATAATGCTGACCGGTATGCACCAATACTTCATTTATTTCAGTACTGAACGCCTGTTTAATGGCCCGGCTAAGTGCCGCTGCTTTGATGATCTGAGGCCTTGCCCCGATAATGGTAACCAGTTGAATCATTTTTATTGCGAGGAGCTATGTGCCCTTCATCTGCAAAACTATAATAAGATGTGTTCCCTATGATAATATGATCAATAATATCAATTTCGAGAATACGGCCCCCCTCCATAAGCTGACGGGTGAGGGTTTTGTCTTCGGGACTGGGCAGGGTATTACCTGATGGATGATTGTGAACAAGTATCAGACCGCTAGCTCCGGCCTGCAAAACCCCGCGAAACAAAATTTTGGGATCTACTATTGTAGAAGATAAGCCGCCTTTGCTGAGTTGCTCATACTGAAACACTTCACTTCGCCGGTTTAGATACAATAACCAGAATTCTTCGTGTGAAAGCTCAGCAAGCAGCGGCTTCAGGATCATGTAGGCATCAAAGCTGCTCCAGATTTTGCTTCTTTTCCTTTTGTATAGATCACTCTGGCGGCGGCGCCCAAGCTCTATTGAGGCAAGTATGGCAATTGCCTTGGCATAACCAATACCCCTGAACGATAGAAGCTCTTGCAAACCAAGCCGGGATAAACCAGAAAGTGAATTCCCTACAGAACGTAAGATTGTTTGAGCCAGCTCAAGGGCCGACTGCTTTTCATAGCCTGCAGCTATAATGATGGCGAGTAATTCAGCATCAGTAATATAGCCAGCTCCTTTAACAGCGAATTTTTCACGGGGCCGGTCCTGAACCGCCCATTGCTTGATACATTCCTTCTCCACACTCCTGCCTTCCATAAAAAAAGGGTGACAGACAAAGATATCCATCACCCGGCAGGTTCGTCAAGTATTTTTATTAACCAATGCTGGCTACATGTGCAGCAGCCTTTGACTTGAGGTTTGAAGCCTTGTTCTTGTGAATCACATTTTTCTTGGCAAGCTTATCAAGCATAGAAGCCAGCTTGGGCAAAAATGCCTCCGCAGCCTTTTTGTCTTTCTCGCCACGCAGTTTCTTCAGAGCCGTGCGGGTTGATTTTGCCTGATAACGGTTCAAAAGACGCTTTGCATCATTAGAACGAATACGCTTGATGGAAGACTTATGATTAGCCATTGAATAATTACTTGTTTATTTTGAGGTGCAAATATAGCCTTTTTTCCAATAGCCAATACCTCAACACGTATTTTTTCGAAAATTCTCTCCGTTAAACTCCTTCAATTAAATGCACCTGGTTAAGAACAAGTTCACTTTTAATCTGTTCTCTCTTTGATTTTTACTTCTTTTGACGATATTTCAGCACTGAAAAACACCTCAATTGAGTAACTGTTCAATTCAAAATACTCAGTAAAATACTGAAAACCAACATCTAACACGAGCAGCAAAGTAAGGAGGGAAGTAGATGCCGTCTAAATATACGATTAAAGATCTCGAACGCCTTTCGGGCATTAAGGCACACACACTGCGCATTTGGGAACAGCGCTATGGTATTTTATCACCTGAACGTACTGCAACCAACATCAGGTGGTATCTCGCCGAGGATCTGCGCAAAATTCTTAATATCTCTGTGCTCAATAATCACGGTATCAAAATATCGCGTATTGCGCAACTCACTGACGAGCAGATAAATGAGCAGGTAAGGCGATTTACTGAAAATCAAATAGATGAGAATGAACAGGTTACCTCGCTGGTAATCGCAATGATCGAATTTGATGAATCCCGCTTCGAAAAGATCATTTCCGGCTGTATTCTCCGATTCGGATTCGAAAAAACCGTTGAAACAATTATTTTCCCCTTTTTCCGGAAAATAGGTGTAATGTGGCAAACCGGCTCGATTAATCCCGTTCAGGAACATTTTATTTCCAATCTCTTCCGCCAGAAACTGATCGTGGCTATTGACGGACTTATTCCCGAAAGCCGACGCGATCATAAGACTTTCGTGCTTTTCCTGCCCAGCAATGAATTACACGAAATGAGCCTGCTCTATTATGCCTTTAAAATCAAGGCTCGCGGACACAAACTCATTTACCTCGGACAGTCTGTACCGTTCGAAGATCTGGAACGCTCATTCGATCTGCGACGACCCGATTATTTCCTTACCATCTTTACACATGACATGAAGGAAATAAATCTCAACGATTATCTCTACAGGATTTCTGTTACATTCCCCGAAACTCCGGTTCTTGTATCTGGCTTTCAGGTACTTAAACGGAAAATACAAACTCCGTCGAATGTGTTTATCTTCAATAATCCGGAAGATTTGCACAAATTCATCGATTAACTCTCTTAAAAACTTAATCCGCTGACAATCAACACTGTTTAATAATTCAGTGTTAAACTTCCACAAGATGTTTGTTTTTGTTTAGCGATTGCCTATGTTTGTTGAACAAAAAGTGGAAAAATGACTTCAATCGAATTCAATGAACAACTGGTAAAGCATCGTCCCGCATTGCGGAACTTTGCATTAAGCCTCACTTCAGATGCCGAGGAAGCTCAGGATCTTCTGCAAGATACCATGCTCAAAGCACTTGTTTATCAGGACAAGTTTGCAGAAGCCACAAACCTCAAGGCATGGCTTTATATGATAATGAAGAATACCTTCATTAATTCATACCGCCGCACAGTTAAAGCACGCGAAATTCTTCAGAAAACAAAAGAAACGGCATCTGTTCAGCTGGTAAAAAACAACCAGCAGAATACGGCCGAAACCGTGCTGAGTGAAAAGGAAATCATGGCCAGCATCGATCAACTGGAAGATGAATACCGAATTCCTTTTTTGCGCTTCTACAACGGTTTCAAATACAAGGAAATTGCCGACGAAATGGACTTACCGATAGGTACTGTGAAAAGCCGGATATTCCTTGCTCGCCGCAAACTCATGGATAAACTCAAGGATTACCGGAACTGATTAAAGTTTAATGTTTCTTTCAAAAGGCTAAACAAGCACATTCGTTGACTTGTTTAGCCTTTTGAATTTACAGACGAACTTTATGCTCTTGCAAAAAAACAATCTTGATCTGTCAATAGAGGAAGCTGGCGACCTTCACTATTCAGAAAATACAGAAACTCCCCTGCGCCCAGATGCATTTCTGATGAATAATTCGGATAAGATTGAACTTATCGAGAAACATTTCAGGGAAATAATGCATGTACTCGGGCTCGACCTTTCAGACGACAGTCTTGCGGGTACGCCGCGCCGGGTGGCTAAGATGTATGTGAACGAAATTTTTTCAGGACTTAATCCCGAAAACAAACCTGCAGTTAAGCTATTTGCCAATAAATATGCTTACGGCGAAATGCTGGTGGAAAAGGACATTACGTTGTTTTCATATTGTGAGCATCATTTTGTACCCATTATTGGCAAAGCGCATGTGGCCTATATTCCTAAAAATAAAGTAGTCGGCCTATCTAAACTCAACCGCATTGTAAAGTACTTTGCCCAGCGCCCTCAGGTGCAGGAAAGGCTTACGGTTCAAATTGCAAATGAACTGCGTAAACTGCTGGAAACAGATGATGTGGCAGTGATTATTGATGCACGTCATTTATGTGTGGCCGCGCGAGGAGTTGAAGACATTAACAGTTCCACCATCACCTCGAGCTATCACGGGAAATTCCGTTCCGAGCAAACACGAAACGAACTGCTTACCTACATCAGCTCAAAATGAGTAAACGCATCGTTGCCATTGCAGGCGCCACATCCGGAATCGGGCTTGAGCTTTGCAAAATGCTGCTGGCTGAAGGAAATGAGGTTGTTTCGCTTTCAAGAAGTGAACAACATGAATTGCCTGGTGTAATACACACACAAATTGATTGGAGCAATCAGGCTTCCGAGTCTGTACAATTGCCTGATCGGATAGATGGGGCAGTGTATCTGCCGGGCAGTATTATACTCAAACCATTTCACCGCTTCACTGCAGCCGAATGGGAGCAGGAAATACAACTGAATTTTATGGGTGCCGTGCGCTTTCTGCAGGCTGTGTATCCGGCACTCAAAACATCCGAAAATGCTTCGGCCGTTCTGATGAGTACGGTGGCTGTGCAAACCGGTATGCCATTTCATGCTTCCGTTGCGGCCACCAAAGGCGCTGTAGAAGGACTTGCCCGCTCGCTGGCGGCTGAATGGGCGCCGGCCATACGCGTAAATGTGGTAGCGCCTTCACTCACCGACACACCACTCGCGGCCAGACTGCTTGCATCGCCCGAAAAACGCGAAGCAGCCGCCAAACGGCATCCGTTGCAGCGAATCGGTTCGGCAAGTGATATAGCCGCATGTATCAGATTTCTGCTCAGCCCGGATGCTGCATGGATGACCGGCCAAATCATCCGCCCCGACGGTGGTATGTCATCAGTAAAACTGTTGTGAAACAACTGGAAAAATCCGACCTCCCTCAGAAAATATGTATCACATGCAATCGTCCGTTCAGCTGGCGAAAGAAATGGAAAAAAAACTGGGAGCATGTAAAATACTGCAGCAGACGCTGCAGCTCGTTGAAGCAAAAAGTGAAGTAGTATGGCGCAGGAAACATTGATTGTCTGGTACAGAAACGACCTTCGTGTTCACGATCA
Organism: Bacteroidota bacterium; assembly: GCA_020402865.1. Classification (NCBI taxonomy): domain Bacteria; kingdom Pseudomonadati; phylum Bacteroidota; species Bacteroidota bacterium. Next base: position 18,723 of record JADBYT010000045.1, read on the forward strand.
TGCACCGCTGAGTTTTGCGGCCTCAAAAGCCGGATTGGTAATTCCGGTGTATGTGATCGACGACCGTCAATTCGGAACGGGTCGATACGAAATTGCAAGAACAGGAAAACTGCGCATGAAATTCTTGCGCGAATCGGTACTTGCACTGCGTGAAAAACTACGAAGCATTGGCAGCGAGCTGATCATCAGACGGGGCAAACCCGAAGAAATTCTTCCCGCCCTTGCGCTGCAGTTTGGCGCCACACGCATTGTGTATCATGAAGAAGCCGCGTTTGATGAAAAACAAATCGAACATACACTTCAGCAAAACCTGATTCGCAATCAGATTATCTGCGATACCTGGTGGGGCGCCACGCTTACTCCAAAAGAAGATCTACCGTTTACTATTTCGCATTTGCCGCAGGTGTTTACACGCTTCCGCACACTGGTTGAAAAAAACATTGTGTTTCCCCCGCCACTGCCCGCCCCGCTTTCCATTCAAACACCCGCCAATATCCCCGCCGGCGATTGGCCAGAGGAACTTTCGGCACATACCGAAGCAGATGAAAGACAGGCAATGGCATTTAAAGGCGGAGAAGATGAGGCGCTCAAACGACTGCACAATTACCTCTGGGAAGGCGATCACCTGAGGCATTACGAGGAAACACGAAACGGATTAACTGGTCCCGACTACTCCTCAAAATTTTCTCCGTGGCTTGCAACGGGATGTATATCGCCACGCCTCATCCACCTCGAAACAAAACGATACGAGATAAAGCGCGTCAGCAACAAATCAACCTACTGGATTATTTTCGAATTGCTTTGGCGCGACTTCTTCCGTTTCAATGCACTCCGCTCAGGTGCGCAGCTCTTCGCATTGCATGGCAACGGGAAACAACAGGCCTCCGATCATTTCAACAAGCAGTTGTTTGATGCCTGGTGCGAAGGCCGGACCGGATTTCCGTTTGTGGACGCCTGCATGCGCGAACTGCGCCTTACTGGTTTTCTTTCTAACCGTGGCCGGCAAAATGCGGCAAGTTTCTTTGTGCATGATCTCGGGCTCGACTGGCGGGCCGGCGCAGCGTGGTTCGAATCGCAACTGATTGACTATGACGCAGCCAGCAACTGGGGCAATTGGGCATACATTGCAGGCGTGGGTAATGATCCGCGTGCGAACCGCTACTTCAACATTCCCGCTCAAAGCGAGCGATACGATCAAAATGCCGAATTCTGCAAACGCTGGTGCCCTGAACTACAGCAGGTGCCCCACCACATTGTGCATCACCTGCACGAATATTCAGAAGCTTATCTGCTCAATTTCGGACTGCAAGTCGGGAAAGATTATCCGGCACCCGTAATTACGCCCGCCTACATGAACCGCACTAAATCAACTACCTCCTGAACGATGGCCTGCTATGTAATTGACCGCACTCAACGCCTGCCTGTTACACTTCAACAGGCATGGACGTTCTTCTCATCACCCGAAAACCTCCAGAAAATTACACCTCCCGAAATGAATTTCATTATTACTTCGGGCAATGGCAGCGAAAAAACACATTCGGGACAAATCATTACATATAAGGTAAGTCCGCTGCTGGGTATTCGCATGTTTTGGATGACTGAGATTAAGCATGTGGAAGAACCTCATTTCTTTATCGACGAACAGCGTAAAGGCCCGTATGCACTCTGGCACCATAAACATTATTTCAAGGAAATTGAAGGTGGTGTGGAAATGCGTGACCTTGTGCATTATCAGCTGCCTCTTGGTTTTCTGGGCGATATTGCTCATGTGCTTTTCGTAAAGAAAAAACTCAACCAGATTTTCGATCATCGTTTCAATCAACTCGAAAAGTTGTTTGGGAAATTATGAAACTGCCTTTGCCTGAAGAAATTGACCGCATTGTTGAAATGGCATGGGAAGACCGCACGCCGTTTGATGTAATTGAGTTTCAGTTCGGTCTCACCCCCGGCGAAGTAATAGAACTTATGCGGCGTGAAATGAAACCGGCATCGTTTCGCCGCTGGCGCAAACGAACCGACGGACGCATCACAAAGCACCGCGCAAGATCAGAAGAAAGCACCGGCACCCGTTTCCGTTCCAGCCGCCAGCGATATATTTCATCCAATCGCATTACCTGAAAATTGTATGAAACTACGTCTCATTCTTGGCGATCAGCTTAATCATAACCACAGCTGGTTTTCTGTTGTGTCCGATGATGTGTGTTATGTGATGATGGAACTGAGGCAGGAAACAGATTATACGCTGCATCATGCCCAGAAAGTAATTGCCTTTTTTGCGGCCATGCGCTGTTTTGCCGAAGAAATGGGTGCGAGAGGTCATACGTTTATTTACATCCTGCTCGATGAAAAAACAAACCATCACACTTTCAGCGGAAACCTTAGCAAACTTATTTCCTCACACGGCATTACACGCTTCGAATACCTTTTGCCCGACGAATACAGGCTTGATGAAGAGCTGAAGACGTTCTGCCAAACACTTTCCATTCCGTCAGAAGCTTATGATACCGAACACTTTCTCACCACACGTTTCGCGCTGCGGGAGTTTTTCAGTGGTAAGAAAATGTATCTGATGGAATCGTTTTACAGAGATATCCGCAAAAAAACGGGCTATCTCATGTTCAACAATGAGCCGCTTACCGGGCAATGGAACTATGATCACGACAACAGAAGCGGATACAAGGCCGGGGTGAAGAAAATTGCTCCGCTCGAATTCAGCCACAACCACTCTGCCCTGCTGGCCATGCTCGAAAAATGTGGCGTAAACACATTTGGCGAAGCGTGTGCAGATAATTTTGCATGGCCCGTGAACCGTACCGAAGCGCTGCAGGTACTTGATTATTTCTGTGTACATCTGCTCAGTCAGTTTGGCATGTGGCAGGATATGATGAGTGTGCAAAACCGCACGCTGTATCATTCGCGCATTTCGTTTGCGATGAATGTAAAACTCATTTCGCCGGCCGAAGTAACTGAACGCGCCATAGCCGAATGGATAAAAAGACCGGGCGAAATTTCAATTGCTCAGATCGAAGGTTTTGTACGTCAGATTATCGGCTGGCGTGAATATATGCGTGGAATTTACTGGGACAAAATGCCTGCGTATGCCTCTCTGAATTTTTTCGGTCACACTGCTAAACTGCCGCAGTGGTTCTGGTCGGGCCACACCAAAATGAATTGCCAGAAACAGGCCATCACTCAGTCGCTAGAAACAGCTTATGCACATCATATACAGCGACTGATGGTTACCGGAAACTTTGCATTGCTTGCCGGTATTGATCCGGCTGAAGTGGACAAATGGTATCTCGGTATTTATATTGATGCCATTGAGTGGGTTGAAATTACCAACACACGCGGCATGAGCCAGTTTGCCGATGGCGGTATTGTAGGTTCAAAGCCCTATGTATCATCGACAAACTACATCGACAAGATGAGTGATTACTGCAAAACCTGTGCGTACGACCGTAAGAAAAAGTACGGCGCTTTTGCCTGTCCGATGAACAGTTTGTACTGGCATTTCTACAACCGCAACCGTGCTTTGCTTGAAAAAAATCCCCGCATCGGTATGATGTACCGCACCTGGGATAAAATGCAACCGTCAGAGAAAGAAAAAATTCTTTCACAGGCCGAAACCTGGCTGGCGAAACTGGATGAACTATAACAGCTTTTCGCGCTGCGACACAAAACGCTCAATGAGCAGCTGAGTCAGCCTTCCGGCCACGTCTTTGCGATGTGTGTGCGCAAACTCCTTCTCCGCTTTTGTCATTAATGCAAACACAGCCTGCATAATTGTTTGACGAAATTTCGCATTCCTTTTTACTGCATTTTCAATCGCTTCGTATTGTGCAACTTGCGTAAATCCGGCAAAACCTGGAAAACGTTTTGTAAGATAAGCGCGCAGCTGACCAAGCAGCCATTCATTTTTATATTTCAGGATGGGCCGAAGGGTTTCACCCTGGAACTTTTCGGCCGGTAATGCGCGCGAACTGTCAAAAACCACTTCGGGGCGCAACTTCAGCAATTCCTCATCACTCAAAAAATCGTCGGCAAACATGTGCAAATTTACAAAGTAGCCATTCAACTCACTATTTTTATCGCATGATGAAAGCCATACTTATTGACGATTCTGCTGATGCCCGCGAGGGACTCAAAGCCGATATTACCCGCTGGTGCCCGCAACTTAAAATTGTTGGCGAGGCTTCGGGCATGGCCGAAGGCTTGCAACTCTTGCGCTCAACAGCCTGCGATGTGGTTTTCCTCGATATACAGCTCGGCGATGGCGATGGCTTTCAGCTTCTCGAACAATTGGGCACCACCCACGCACGCATTATTTTTACAACCGGGCTTGATAACTTCGGCATCCGCGCCATTAAATTCAGCGCGCTCGATTATCTCCTCAAACCGGTTGATCCCGACGAACTGATTGCCGCGGTAAACAAACTGGAAAACCTGCAGGCACCTCCGGCCGAAAATCTTCGCCTTTTCAAGGAGCAATACAAACAACCCGCACAAAATCTCCGCCGCCTCGCTCTGAACAGTTCCGACCGTGTGCATGTGGTACAGATCAACGACATCGTCCGCTGCGAATCAGACCGTAACTACACCACCTTTTACCTGCTCAACGCAAAACCCATTGTGGTTACACGCACACTCAAGGAATATGAAGATTTGCTTGAGCCGTCCGGCTTTGTGCGCGTACATCACTCGCACCTCATCAATCTCGAACACCTCAAAACTTTCATGAAAAACGAAGGTGGTTATGCGGTAATGAGCGATGGTTCGAATGTACCGGTTTCAGTGCGCAAAAAAGAAGATCTGCTTAAAGCATTAGGGCTTTCCTGAATTATTTTCGTCTCAACCCATTCACCCGAAAACACTTTTCATCCTTCTGTATGCACCTGCTCAACAAAAACGGGCAGGTGTTGCTTTGTAGCGTAAATAATGGTTTGCCGGAAGTAGCTTGCAGCATGTTCGGGTTTCGGGTAAAATTTATTATGGCCTTGCTGGGATGCTGCTTGCTGGCATTTATCGGTGCGCAGCTTTCGTGGTCGCAACAAATTTCCATACCGCGGGCATTTTACATTTCCATAAACAACAATGTGGCTTATGGCGGTTTGGCTCAGCAGCAGTTTATGCAGCTTCGTCTGCCTCAAAAAGGTACGCGGCGCATTCTAGTTTTTCATACCGACAGCACAGCGGCGTTTGCCGGTGAACTTACCACCCAACTTCGAATAAAGCTGCACGATCCGCGCCTGTCGGCCACATGGAAATGGAGCACAAACTGGCAACGCCTTTTCAACAGTGCTGATGGCAGCTGCCTGCTGTTTAAACGCCCCGGCACATTGCTTCTGCCCAGCCACAAACGCAGCAGCCTCGATTACTGCGAAGGCTGGGTAAGCTGTACCGCCGACAGCGGCCATCGCCTGCGACTCATTTGCCGGCCCCTCAGCGACGATGCCACACTTATCCGCACTCAGGCAAACATCTTTACCGAATACAACCTCGAACCCGGCCGCTGGCAATGGCTCGAATGGAAAACGGGCGGCTGCACACAACTCACTTTCCGCAGCAGCCTCAGCCCCGAAATTGGTGCACTGGTGGTGGAACCCGAAAACGGTTTCAGCATCTGGCAACTGCCGGCGCCGCAATGCCTCAGCAACTCGCTGCGCAGCCAGGCCGGACTGCTTTCGCCGTCGCTTGTGATAGCCGTGTGTGATCAGTCGCAAAACCAACAGCTGCTTTGCAACCTGCGCACACTTTTTCCACACACACCGCTGCTGCTTTGCGGCACAACTGCACCAGATAAACTAACCCGGCTTTTACCGCAATGCAATGCCGCGGCCTTACGCTTGCCATACACACAACACATTTCAGACCGGGCGGCCTTTGCGGTAAGGCAATTAATCGGTATATCCGGATATACCCCCTGAGCCGTGCTGCCGGTTGTCGGCATGGCTCTTCTCAAATCCGGGTAAAATGAAATCGGCTGCACCAAACGGTACAGCCGATTTTGTTTTTACATCAATCACTATCGCGGCTTGGCCGGAGTAGGACTTGGCTGTGTGCCTCCGCGCGGTGTTTCAGCGGGTTTCTCAGCCGGTTTTTCCGAAGGAGTTGTGGCCGGTTTTGTTTCGGAAGGTTTCTCCGGTGTGGTTGTCGTACTTGGCTTAGTGGTTGTGCCGGGCCTGGTGGTTGTGGTACGCGGCTTAGAAGGCTGCGTATTGCCACTGCCCGAACCACTGCGGCTTTGTGCAGTGAAGGTTACGGTAAGTTCCTTCTCGGCATAGCCCAGGCTGTTCTGAATACGCACACGGATGGTGTTTACTCCATTCTGAAGCGGCGCAGTAAAGGTGAGTGTATTGGTAGCCGCTGTGTAAGTGAAATTGCTGGTCTGATTGCCGTTAATTTTCACCGTAATCTGCGAAGCCGAGCTGATACCCAGTGTGCGCATGGTTACATCATACGTCTGATCCTGCGTAGTAGCCGTGAGCGACGAAGGAGTTACCAGCACAATTACCGGATCGCCTTCGGGTTGCGAACGCGGACGGCCAGAATCACCGCCGCCGGGAGCAGCTACAGTGTAATTGATGGTCGTGCTCTTGCTGTCTGAGCCGTTGGCATTTAAGGCTGTAATGGTGTAGGTATTGGCACCATTGTTCAGGTTGTCGGTAAAAGTAACCGTGTTGTTAGCATAGTTGAAATTTACCGTAGTGTTGTTGCTGCGTTTCACTGTAATTTCTGAAGCAGAATTTACATAGCGCACAGTGGCAACCACAGTAGCCGTGGCAGTAGCAGAAACGCTGGGACTGCTGGCCGGTGTGGTAATGGTTACCTGAGGACCACGCGGAGGCGCCTGTTTGAAAATTACCGAAGCATTGTCAGACGCTGTTCCTGCCGTATTTATCGCACGCACATCAAACGTGGTAGTACCCGGATTGAGTGTGGTAGAATAGGTAAGCACTTTCGAATTCATATCGTAAGTGAAACCGGTTACCACCGCATTATTCAGCTTCACGGTAATGTCTGAAGCACTCACCACATTGAGTACTGTAGCGGTAAAAGTAAACGGTGCACTGGTTACATTGAGCGGTGTGGTAGCCGGATTGGTAATGTTTACAGCCGGAGGAAGCGGATGATACATAATGGCCATCGGCTCAGAATCAGTGCCCGCGCTGTTGGTACCGGTTACCACACAGTTGGCTGTTTGCTGCATTTGCAGCGTTACCGGGAAAGTAACCGTGGCCGTACCTCCATTTACACTAAAACCAAAGTTGGTAACCGGCGCATTGTTCACGGTAACGGTAACCTGACTGGCCGCTGTGACATTGGTTACACGCGCAACCACATTGTTGGCTGATGTGTTGGTGGTGTGCGGACTGCTTGAAGGCGTGGTGTAGGTTACCACCGGCGGATTTACCGGAGGCGGAGCCACTGTATAGGTAATCTGACAATTGGCCGCATCGCTGCCCGCACTGTTGGTGCCGGTAATGGCTACCGTGTTTGCGCCGTTATTCAGGCTGGCATTAAAACTAATGGTTGCTAACGATCCATTGAGCGCAAAGCTGAACGGATTTACAGGCTGCCCGTTCAACAATACACTTACCTGACTGGCTGCTGTTACATTGGTTACAGTTGCCGTGATAGTCATGGTTTGCGATGGAGAGGCAAACGGACAGCTGCGGGGATTGGTAATGGTTACCACCGGCGGATTTACCGGAGGCGGAGCCACTGTATAGGTAATCTGACAGTTGGCTGCATCGCTGCCTGCACTGTTGGTACCGGTAATGGCTACCGTGTTTGCACCGCTGTTTAAACTGGCATTGAAGCTGATGGTTGCCACTGTACCATTGAGCGCAAAGCTGAACGGATTTACAGGCTGCCCGTTCAACAATACACTTACCTGACTGGCTGCTGTTACATTGGTTACAGTTGCCGTGATAGTCATGGTTTGCGAAGGAGAGGCAAACGGACAGCTGCGCGGATTGGTAATGGTTACCACAGGCGGATTTAACGGAGGCGGAGCTACTGTATAGGTAATCTGACAGTTGGCCGCATCGCTGCCTGCACTGTTGGTACCGGTAATGGCTACCGTGTTTGCACCGCTAATGAGTACCACAGGGAAGCTGATGGTAGCCACTGTTCCATTGAGTGCAAAGGTGAAGTTGGTTACCGCCGCACCATTAAACAATACACTAACCTGATTTGCCGCTGTTACATTGGTAATGGTAGCGGTAATGGTCATGTTCTGCACCTTGGTGATGTGCGGGCATGAAGCCGGGCTGGTAATGGTTACCACAGGAGGCTGCACCGTGGGCGAATTGGGCTTGTAGGTGATCTGGCAGGTTTCGTTGTCACTGCCGGCGCTGTTGGTGCCTGTAATGCTGAGGTTGTTTACACCGCTGTTGAGCACCACAGGGAAGCTGATCGTGGCTACCGTGCCGTTGAGTGCAAAGCTGAAGTTAGTTACTGCTGCACCGTTGAACAGTACATTCACCTGGCTGGCTGCCGTTACATTGGTAACCGTAGCGGTAATGGTCATGTTCTGCACTTTGGTGGTGTGCGGGCATGAAGCCGGGCTGGTAATGGTTACCACCGG
>JADBYT010000046.1 GCA_020402865.1 Bacteroidota bacterium
GCTTTGCGGCGTTCTTCGCGGCGGGTTTTGTGGCTTTCTTGGCTGCGGGTTTCGCGGCTTTCTTCGCGGCAGGTTTTGTGGCTTTCTTGGCTGCGGGTTTCGCGGCTTTCTTCGCGGCAGGTTTTGTGGCTTTCTTGGCTGCGGGCTTCGCGGCTTTCTTCGCGGCAGGTTTTGTGACTTTGGGTGCAGCCGGAGCCATTTCTTTGCGGCCGATATTATCAATGAGCATACACAAATCATCGAACACCTGTTCAATGTTGTTCATGCCATACACGCCGGTGTACTGGCTTCGGCTTTTATAAACGCCAATTACAGGCGAGGTTTCTTCGTGATACACATTGAGGCGGTTTCCCACCACAGCCGGGTCCTGATCATCGGCACGGCCGGAGAGTACGGCGCGGTTTACAATGCGGCGCACGAGTTCATCATTGTCATCTACTTCGAGCGCCACTACCATATCGAGTTTGGCGCCACGGCGTTCGAGCATGGCATCGAGCATGGGCACCTGCGCGGTGTTGCGCGGAAAGCCGTCGAAAATAAAGCCGGCCGCTTCGGGGTGTTTGTTCATTTCGTTTTCAAGCACACCGGCCACCAGTTCGTCGGGCACAAGCAAACCTTTGTTGATGAAGTCCTGCGCCTGTGCACCCAGCGGCGTGCCTGCCTTGCGCTCGGCGCGGAGAATGTCCCCCGTAGAGAGGTGAACGAGATTGTACTTTGCAGAAAGTTTTTCAGACTGAGTGCCTTTGCCGGCACCGGGGGGGCCAAAAATGATAATGTTGCGCATGTTGAGTTGTAGATAGGCAGCTAAGTTCGTGTTTTTCAGTGTTGCCAATGCTTTCCGCCTCGTATTTTTTTCGTCAATATGACAGGTGTCAGTAATTGGGGCATGTTTGGCCGCTTGCGGGGAAAGCAGCACATTTGCGCAGAATTATCGCATGGAAAAAATCAAAGCCATTTTCTCGTGGAGCGGCGGCAAGGATTCGGCCCTGTGCCTGCACAGGGTTTTGCAGCAAGGTATGTATGAGGTTTGCTTTTTGCTTACCACAGTAAACGGCAATCTGCAGCGTGTTTCGATGCACGGCATACCCGAAAGTCTGCTCGATGCGCAGGCTGCCGCCACCGGCATTCCGTTGAAAAAAGTGTATGTGTATGAAGCCAGCAATGCCGGATATGAAAGGCAAATGCACGAGGCGCTGTCACAGGCCAAAGCTGCGGGAATTAATACGGTAATTTTTGGTGATATTTTTCTGGAAGATCTTCGCAAATACCGCGAAGAAAAACTGGCTGCAGTGGGTATGAATGCCGTGTTTCCGCTGTGGAAAGAGGATACCGCAAAGCTGGTGAAGGAATTTACCGGCAATGGATTTCAGTCGGTAATATGCTGCGTGAACGATGCCTATTTGAGTGAGAACGACGCAGGGGCGTTACTCGATGCCGATTTTGTGTCTTCACTTCCGCCCGATGTGGATCCCTGCGGCGAAAACGGCGAATACCACAGCTTCTGCTTTGCAGGGCCAATTTACAATAAACCCGTGCAGGTGAAAGTGGCCGGAAAAATTTACCAGCCGCTTGATGCCGCGTTGCAGCAGCCCGACAGGCTGGGAAAGATTACAAAAGGATTCTGGTATGCCGATGTGGTGGAGGGTTAAGATGTAAATCAGCGCGAAACAATTACAAAATAAAATCACACCAGATCAACGTAAACCACAGCGCATAACTCAGAATAAAAAGTATAAAAAGTCCGGCCAGTAAACCCAAAGGACGCCACCACTCCGTAAAAAATCGTTTGAGCACGTTGCTTTCCGTACTGTCTGATTTGCGGAAAGTCTGAATAACCAGAAACACACCCGAACCAATCATGGCAAGCAGCACGATTACAAGTAAGAGATAGAGTGTTGCTTCAAACAGTCCGAGGGCGAAACAGGGTGTGTGCATGGACTGTATTCATTAAGGAAAAACACATCAGTCTTCCTTCACCACATAAATATTCCGCAGGTTGCGGCCCAGCCCATTGTAATCAAGCCCGTAACCTACAATAAAGGCTTCGGGAATTTCGAGTCCGATATAATCAATAGGCACCTCTTTTGCGTAGGCTTCGGGTTTGAAAAGCAGTGTAGCCACTTTCACATCGGCAGCGCCCTGCTCTTTTACTTTGGCCACCAGTGTTTCAATGGTAAAACCAGTGTCCACAATGTCTTCCACAATAATCACGGCGCGGCCGGCGAGGCTTTCGTTCAGGCCGATGAGTTCTTTCATTTTACCGGTAGAGCTGGTGCCGTGGTAGGAAGCCAGTTTTACAAACGACACTTCACAGTCGATACGGATTTCGCGCAGCAGATCGGCCGCAAAGAGAAAAGCGCCGTTGAGCACCACCAGAAAAAGCGGGTGGCGGCCTTCGTAGTCGCGGTTCATGCGCTCGGCCAGGGCCGAAATGGATTCGAGCAATCGCTGCTCGGCAATGTAAGGAACAAAGGTTTTATCGGCCAGACGGATGGAATTCATACAAATCGGATAAAAGTGGTGCAAAGGTACGATTTTTGGCCGGTTTCCGGATTGTGCATAAACTAACCGGCTGGCATTCAAAGCAGGGCGAAACTGTTCATAATTAGCCTGATGCAATACTAACAGATCCTGTTAAAAAGCCCGTTATTTATATGTAGAAATAAAACTGCGGGGGGCTGCATTCTATTTTCTACTTTTGATGCCCTTTCGAAAAATTCGCCCCACCGAAGCCGTTGACCCGATATGAGCAAGACAGACGAAAAACGCAATACCGGCCGCCGCCCCGCCTCGCTTTCGCAGGTGTCGCAGCAGCTCTATGAAATAGGCAAACTGCCGCCGCAGGCTGTGGAGCTTGAAGAAGCCGTGCTCGGTGCGCTCATGCTTGAGAAAGATGCGCTCACGGCTGTAATTGATATTCTTCAGCCCAAGAGCTTTTACAAGGAAGCACATGGCCGCGTATTCGGCGCCATTCAGAACCTGTTTCAGCGTTCCGAGCCAATTGACATTCTCACCGTTACGCAGGAACTCAAGCGCACCGGCGAGCTCGAAATTGTGGGCGGAGCCTACTACATTTCACAACTCACCAACCGTGTGGCTTCGGCGGCCAACGTAGAGTTTCACGCCCGCATCATTGCGCAGAAATACATCCAGCGCGAACTCATCCGCATTTCGAGCGACACCATCCGCGATGCCTACGAAGACACGGCCGACGTGTTTGACCTGCTCGACTCGGCCGAACGCAATCTGTTTTCCGTTGTAGAAGGCAACATCCGCAAGAACTACGACAAGATGAGTTCGCTCATCTCACAGGCGCTCAAACAAATTGAAACCGCCCGTAACCAGAAATCAGGCGTAACCGGCGTGCCCAGCGGCTTTACCGATCTCGACCGCATGACTTCCGGCTGGCAGCCCAGTGACCTTGTGATCCTTGCGGCTCGTCCGGCTATGGGTAAAACCGCTTTCGTACTTACACTGGCACGCAATGCCGCTGTAGAGTTTGAGCGCCCCATTGCCGTGTTCTCGCTCGAGATGGCTTCTGTGCAGCTGGTGCAGCGTCTCATTTCGGCCGAAGCTGAACTCTCGGCCGAAAAGCTGAAAAAAGGCCAGCTTGAAGAACACGAATTCCAGCAGCTTCACGTAAAAATCGGCAAGCTTTCCGAAGCGCCTATTTTTATCGACGATACACCGGCGCTCTCCATCTTTGAGATGCGCGCCAAATGCCGCCGCCTCAAAGCCCAGCACGATATTCAGATGATTATCGTCGATTACCTTCAGCTCATGACAGCCGGCGGCGAGAAAAGCCAGGGCAACCGCGAACAGGAAATCTCAACCATCTCGCGCTCGCTCAAGTCCATTGCCAAAGAACTGAACGTGCCGGTAATTGCCCTCTCGCAGCTTAGCCGTGCCGTAGAAACCCGCGGCGGCGACAAACGCCCGCAGCTTTCCGACCTTCGCGAATCGGGCGCTATTGAACAGGACGCCGACATGGTAATGTTCATCCACCGCCCCGAATACTACGGCTTTACGCAGGATGCCGAAGGCAACAGCACACAGGGTGTGGCCGAAATCATCATCGCCAAGCACCGTAACGGCGCCGTGGGCAGTGTAAATCTGCGCTTCATCGACCGCCTTGCCAAATTCTGCGACCTCGACGGCGGCCTCGACAACGGCGGCTACATGGGCGGCGACAGCCAGAGCGGCGGCACCTACAACGCCAGCGCCGGCATGGGCCCGTCTGACGATTTCAGCAACTTCGGTAATAACGGCGGCGGTTCAATTATTCGCGGCTCCAAGCTGAACGATATTGAAGAAGATCCGTTTTAATGGTTCATCTTATTGACTAAAACAAGAATCCCGCTCCAAACTCAGAGCGGGATTCTTGTTGAATAACTATCAGTTCCACGATAGAATTTTTCGTAATTCAGCCATCGGAGGAGGCTCTTCTCCAAATTCTTCCGCCGTGTATTCGCAGGTTGATCCGTCTTTGAAATTGTTGTTATGCCCCACCGTGGGTCCGTGAATGACAGCCACACGACCGGCAGCATCAATGAGTACAATTTTGGTGGAATCAGATTGAGAAAAATTGAGCATAATGCCTTTGTCGGCGCTCGTTGCCGGAAAAGTTAAGGCCATATTTTTACCCTTGCTAATAACGTATGCGATGATGGCCGGAAACACTTTACCCAGCACATTTTTGGCTGTCACAAGCACCTTTACCGGGTTTGCCAGCCGTAAAATCTGGTCGCAGTTAAAAATCCCCGTATTACTAAGCGACAGTGCCCGGCGCAAATTTTCATTCGTTAACGCAGACCCGGTCATTGATTGTTCGCGCTCGCGCTCGAGTTCATTTTCCACATATTCTTTCCACTCATTTATTCCCATACTTTTTTCCTGCTCATCCATCAGAGGACGGGCTTTTTTCCAGGCACTCAGAAATTTCAGTGATTTTTTATGCAGTTGTTTCAGATAGTCCCGCTTATCTCTCATCAAATCTTTATTGAATTGATTTTCCCTGAACGTCCTTCGTGCACTGTAGCGAATATCCCGCATGTGCATATTTACCGAACTAATTTTTTCTAACGATTTGTCTTTTTTATGAAAGGCGGTTACAGGTATTTCCACAATGCCATAAAAATGTTTCAACCGCAATACATATCCACCATGACCACCGGTAACCTGAATATCAAAAAACGAAAACTTTTTTCCGTACCGTTCCTTAAATTCCTTCGCGCTTAATTTTTCATTCATCATCCAAACAATCCCTGAATATGCCTTGAGTTCCGGGAAACGTTCATAATCTTTAACACCAAGCTGAAAGCAGGTGTAATTTCGTGAACCACTTACGCGATGAAGTTTAATGATCCGGTTTCTTCTCAGCGTATTTTTATCTGGCTCACGAAAGGGGATTTCTCTGGTATGTTTATATCTGAGCGATTCGAAACGCTGCTGAAAAGGTGTGGTATCCGGGTTTTCGATGTATTCCTCATCAATAAGCAAACTCAGGTACTTTTCTACGGCCGGTGTTTTTTCATCAGAAGAAGTGGATGCTGAAATTGCCTGTCCGTTATTATCAATTACCGGCCCCGGTTTTCCTTCAAATGTCCATCCTTTTTGTTCATCCAGGCGGTAAAAATTATAACTGCTTTCGGGCTGTGTAACGGCAAATTGCATTTGTATATTTTTGCCGGGTGCCACATTTACTTCGCTGCCCTGAGCCGCTGCAACAAGTTCAAACATACCGGCCGATTCGAAGTCGGAAGTTTGTCCGGCAGAATCATATTTCATAGGAATGCCGCTTGCAATAATATCAGCTGCATCGCGGAATTCGCGGTAGCTGATGGTAACTTCGCCGGTAACGGTGCGCCCCTGTTTATCGACAAAGGCATTGGCCGGGATATAAATTTTTGTGCCGCTGGGATAGGAAACACGTGCACCTTTTTCGGCGTTGAAGGTGTAGAAATTGCTTGCCACATCGGTATTGGCAATTGGCTTTTTCACCAGCGGATGCAGGTAGCGGAACACATTTTTACCCGTGCGCGAAGCAAGTTTTGTAGCAGCGCCCGGTACACCCTGAAAATAATCGGTAAGCTGCGAAAGGTGCAGGGCGCTTATTTCGCTGTTGTAGCTGCCGTAGGTAAGTTCGAGCGGCGCTGCACCCTGTTCGGCCGAACGGAAGCCGAGCGTGGTGCTGCTTTCGGAATAAAGCGCACCGGGCATGTTATGATTTAAGGCATACCCGTCGGCCAGCGAAATATCTGTATTCACAAAACTCAGTTTTTCAAGATGCCTCAGCCCGCGCACCGATGCAGGAAACTCGCTGAGTGCGGGCACCGTAAATACTGCGCTTTTCAACTCCGGCATCCTGCTGATACGGCTGCAGGCTGAAGCCAGATCGAGCTTTTCGCAACGGGCAATGCGGATATGCTTTGCTCGCAATTTTTCAACCGAAGCCGGCAGCTGCACAATCGAAAGCCCGTCGATAAACACCGAATCGACCGCTACCACCGCAGTGAACAGTTTGTGAAGATGTGTTTCGTCGATACTTCCGCCTACACGCAGCGAGGTACACGACTTTGCCGCCACACGGTTTACCGAAGCATTATCATTGAGCACAAATTCTGAAACCGCCGGTAAACGTGTTTCAGACTGAGCAGCCATTCCGGTTGAAAGGCTCAATACCACAAGCAAGGAATAAAAAGGGAGATTTCGCATGACTAATGGGATTAATGTGTTATGTAATCATAACGACAAGACGCAGAAACGATACAGGAGCTGGCAAAAAATTCCATATACAATAAGTCGCGGCCGTAAGCGTTTTTGCACACGAAAAACCGGCCCCATTTTCAACTGGCAGCTTATTTAATATATGTGGCAAAAAAAATTTCGGCTGAAGGTGTACCTTTCGGCGCTTTGCTGAATTAGGATAGCAAACAGCAGGCAGCTTACGTGAATACACACCATAAAACGAGCGGGGATTTGCGCGAGGAACATGCGCAGGTGGAGGCAGCAAAGGCCGATCCGGCCCGTTTTGCGGTGCTGTATGAGAAATATTACCGGCCGGTGTTTGTATTTGTATTCCGCCGTGCGGGCGATGATGCGGCAGCCGATGATATTGTAGCCAATACCTTTTTAAAGGCCATGCTGGCTTTGCCTAAATATCAGTATCGTGGCGTTCCGTTTTCGGCTTTTCTGTTTCGCATTGCGCTTAATGAAGTAAATCTTTACTTCCGCAAAACAAAACGCGAACGCCACGTAAGTCTTCAGCAAACCGATCTTGCAGCCATCATCACCGAGTCGGGCGAAACGGATTCTGACGAGCGCCGCAGGTTGCTGATGCGTGCATTAGCCTGGCTTAAACCCGAAGACATGCAGCTTATTGAACTACGTTTCTTCGAAAAACGTTCCTTTGCAGAAGTAGGACAGATCTGCGGAATGAACGAAACCAATGCCAAAGTGCGCACCTACCGCATTCTCGATAAATTAAAGAAACAACTCATCCGCTCGGGCGGATGGTAAAGCAATGACAAAGTATTCGTTCCATATCAACCCGAACGAGCCCGGCGAGGATCGCATTAACCGCAAGAAAGATTTCTCGCGGGTAATGCAGAACTACGAGCGTATGACGCATCCGTTGTACCGCACGCCGCTGTATCGCTACCGAAAGGTGTTTCTTTCGCTGCTGCTGGTGCTGCTTTGTGTATGGCTGGTAATTGAATTCGGCGGGGATGATGCGAAAGAGAAAAACAATCTGAAGGATACGCTGAAAAAAGACTCCGCGCAGACAAAGGGATTGCCCTGAGCAGATGCGTAAATCGGGCCTGCAGTTACTCGGTAAATTTATACCCTACACCGCGCACCGAATGAAAATGGCGCGGATTGCGCGGATTTTCCTCAAAGTATTTCCGGTAGTTGAGTATATAATTATCAATGGTACGTGCGGTGGGCAGGGCATCGTCGTTCCAGAGCGTTTCAAGAATCAGATCGCGTGATACCACTTCGCCTTTTTTACTGATAAGCAGGCGGAGCAGCTCTGCTTCGCGTTTGGTGAGAGGCCAGTTTTTTCCGTTGCCGGAAGCTTCGTAGGTGGCAAAGTCGATCCGGTTTTGTCCGAAAGTAAACTGAGAGGAAGGAGAAACTGCGCCGCTTTGCCGGTTCGATCGTTTTACAAGATTCTGTACACGAAGCAGAAACTCCTCAAGGTGAAACGGCTTGGTGAGATAGTCGTCGGCACCGATACGCAGTCCCTGCACTTTGTCTTCGCCGGCTGCTTTGGCGGTTAAAAAAAGCACCGGCACGGCCGTATCCAGCTTCCTGATGGCTTCACAAATTTCAAAACCGTTCATGAGCGGCAGCATCACATCAAGAATAACCAGATCGAAGCCGCCGGGTTCAAATGCCCGCACCGCACTGGAACCGTCAATTACCGCCAGCACGTCATATCCTTCGAGCTCAAGATTAAGCCTGATGGTCTTTAACAGATGCTCCTCATCTTCGGCAAGCAATATGCGTCGGTTCATGCCGCAAAGTTGCAAAACATATTCCACGTGCCAATTGTTCTCAAAAAACAGCAATCTGCCGACAAATTAGCACATTCTACCGACACCACTTGACCAGTTGGCAAAGAATGCTGAAATTGCAACTCTCAACACCGAGATACACGAAAAACAAATTGTACGACCATGACAAAACGACTCCTCACCTTTGCGGGTGTCGCCCTGCTTGCCGCATCACCTTTGCAGGCACAGCACGTTCACAAACCGGGCAAACCGGCACATGCACATGAATCGGCAGAGCATGCTCCCGGCCACCGCAGCTGCGGCAGCATGGAACATCTTAACATGCTGATGGCAAACGATCCTTCACTTGCATCACGCATGCAGCAGGAAGAAATCCGCACCCAGAACTTTATACAAAACCAGTATAATCCCAACCAGCGTGTGGTGTACACCATTCCGGTGGTATTTCACGTAGTATATCAGAATGCTACCGAAAACATTTCTACTGCTGCACTCAACGCGCAGCTTCAGGTGCTGAATGAAGATTTCCGCAAACTGAACGCCGATGCCTCTAACGTGCCCTCTGTTTGGCAAAGCATTGCAGCCGACTGCGAAATCAACTTCTGCCTTGCCACGATTGACCCGCAGGGCAACCCGACCACCGGCATTACCCGCACACAAACCACGGTAGGCTCATTCAACACCAACGACAACGTAAAATTCAACTCATCAGGTGGTAAAGACGCATGGCCTGCCGGTTCATACCTTAATGTATGGGTGTGCGACCTTGGCTCATCGCTGCTTGGCTATGCTCAGTTTCCGGGCGGCCCGGCCAATACCGATGGCGTAGTGCTTAACTACCGCTACACCGGTACCACCGCCACCGGCGCGCAGCCTCCTTTCGACAAGGGCCGCACCGCCACACACGAAGTGGGCCACTACCTTAACCTGTACCACATTTGGGGCGATGATGGCGGCGCATGCAATGGCAGCGACCAGGTTTCCGACACACCCAACCAGGCCGATGCTACCGGCGGATGCTACAACCCGGGCACCGTACTTACCGACAACTGCGCCACCAGCTCACCGGGTTACATGTGGCAGAACTACATGGACTATACCGACGATGCCTGTATGTACATGTTTACCAACGGCCAGAAAGCCCGCGTTCAGGCCTGTATGAGTGGTCCCCGCGCCAGCCTGCAGAACTCACAGGGCTGTGGTTCGTCGCAAACTTTTGCCAATGATGCCGGTATGCTCTCCATCATTACGCCCAACGGCAATATCTGCTCTACCTCGTTCCAGCCTGTGGTGACACTCAAAAACTTTGGTTCAGCCACATTAACTTCTGTAACCATTCAGTATCGTGTGGATGCTGCTGCATTTACCAACTTTAACTGGACCGGCTCGCTGGCCAGCGGTGCTCAGGTAAACGTAACACTGCCCACGGTAACCACTACCAACGGTACACACACCTTTACCACAGCCACCACAAGCCCCAACGGGAATACCGACGGCAACACCTCAAACGACCAGACCTCAGCCACCTTTACCGTGCAGGGAGCAGGACAAAATCTGCCCTACACACAGGGATTTGAGTCAACCACCTTCCCCCCTGCCGGCCACAGCGTAATCAATTCTGATGCGGCCACCACCTGGGTACGCAGCACTGCCGCTGCCAAAACCGGCGTAGCGTCTATGTTTATCGACAACAACAACTATGCGGGCACCGGTGAGCTTGACATCTTTGTACTTCCGGCAGTAAATCTGTCGTCGGTAAACAACCCGGTACTTACTTTCGAAGTGGCCTACCAGCTTTACACCGATCCGGCTTCCAACCCGAACTATTCGGATACACTCCGCGTTCAGATTTCTACCGACTGCGGGGCTACCTGGACCACCATTTACAACAAGTTCGGCACTGCACTTACCACAGCAACGCCCAACTTCAGTTCAAACGCTTTCGTTCCCACTGCCAACCAGTGGCGTCTGGAAACCGTGGCACTTGTTCCCTATGCTTCGGCTCAAAATGCACAGTTCCGTTTCATAAACATCAACGATTATGAAAACAACCTGTACATTGATGATATCAACATCACCAACACCACCGGCATCAATTCAGCTGATCTGGGCGGTATGTTTACCCTCTTCCCCAACCCCACAAACGGGCTGGTAACACTCAACATTTCGTTGCCCCAGCAGGAGCGTCTGCAAATCACCATTACCAACGCACTTGGTCAGGTGGTTGAGTACACCGAAGCAGGCAATACCTACGGTGGTCAGTTCAATTTCGACCTCGCCACGCAGCCCGAAGGCATGTACTTTGTACAGATCCGTGCTGGTGAGGCTGTAAGTACCAAACGACTGATTATTACGCACTAATCTAATTTTTCCGCATAAATTGAAAACCCGGCTGAAAAGTCGGGTTTTCGTTTTTGAAAATCCTTTTATCCTGCCTCTATAACGTTTTATGCCTTTAGCAGATTAAAAAAAAACCTTAGCTTCGTTCCAGACCAGAGGCATAAATTGCCCTAACGAATCAGACCAACACAATCAATCATCCTCATTCATTCCTAAATGAAGAAAGTTTTACTTCCACTCTTGTCTGTGGGCCTGTGTGCTTCACTTCAGGCACAAACACCACAGCGTTGCAGCAGCCATGAGTACCACCAGCACCAGCTTGCCCAGCATCCTGAAATGGCTGATAACGAAGCCGAAATCAATCGTGCTGCTGAGCATTTTGCAAACAACAACAGCCAGCCAACACGCGCTGTAGTTACTATTCCCGTGATTTTTCACGTGGTGTATGAAAATGCCTCTGAAAACATTTCTTCAAACCGCATTCTCGAACAGCTTCAGGTACTCAATGAAGATTACCGCAAACTCAATGCCGACCGGGTAAACGTGCCCTCCGCCTGGCAGAGTCTGGCTGCCGACTGTGAAATTCAGTTTTGTCTCGCCAAACGTACACCCAGCAACACCTGGACCGACGGCATCAACCGCGTTTCTACAACGGTATCCAGCTTCGATATTTTTTCTGATGATGTAAAGTCGGCTTCTACCGGTGGTGTAAACGTTTGGGATCGTACCAAATACCTGAATATCTGGGTATGCGATCTGGGTGGCGGCATTCTGGGCTACGCTCAGTTTCCCGGCGGACCGGCGGCTACTGACGGGGTTGTTCTCGACTACCGTTACACTGGCAAAACCGGTGCTTCGGCTCCTTACAATAAAGGACGCACCGCTACCCACGAAGTGGGTCACTGGCTGGGCCTCTACCACATCTGGGGCGATGACGGCGGTGCCTGCTCCGGATCTGATCAGGTGTCTGACACTCCGAATCAGGGTGGCGAAAACTACGGCTGCTTCAATGTAGGCCAGTCTGTTACCGACAACTGCACAGCGACTGCACCCGGTGTAATGTGGCTCAACTACATGGACTACACCGATGATGCCTGCATGTATATGTTCACAACCGGCCAGAAAACCCGTATGTGGAGTGTGCTCAACGGCTCACGTTCAAGCCTGTTAACTTCAAATTCCTGCACACCTGTGGGTATCGAAGAACTCAATGTACTCCACGCAATCAGCGTATATCCTTCTCCTTCAAACGGTGAAGTAACCGTTGATTTCAACGGTAATAATGCCACAGACGTAGATGTGGTTGTATATAATACCGTTGGACAGGCTGTGCTTACCGCACGTTACGCCACCCTCAGCGATTCACGCATTGTGCTCGACCTGAGCGATGTGGCTGCAGGTGTGTATGCAATTGAAATCAGCTACGGCGGTGAGAAAACAAACCGCAAAGTGGTTATTCAATAACGAACCAAACTGTTAAAAAAAGACTGTTTCCGTGAATGGAAACAGTCTTTTTTTTTGAAAGTTAACCGGGTGAATAACCAGATTTATCTCACAATATGTTTAGGCAGCTATAGAATTTCGAACTAAATTAAGTGCATGAAACACTTCCTTACCATAGCCATAGTACTAGCATTTAGTACTGCAGCGTTTGCCCAGCAGCCCGCTATACGTTGCCACACAAACGAATTTGCAGCACAACATACCGATGTACAAACACAGCAAAATTATGCGGATGCAGAAAACCGCATTACACGCTGGCTTGAACAACATCCCGATGCAGGTAATACACGCACAACCATTGTAATTCCTGTTATTTTTCATGTGGTGTACAACAATGCACAGGGCAATGTGGCTCCGCTAAGGCTTATTGAGCAGCTTGATGTGCTTAATGAAGATTTTGGCGGCTACAACAGCGACTATGGAAATACGCCGGCGGTGTGGCAACCTATAAGCGGTAATACGGATATTCAGTTCTGCCTCGCACATGTAAACCCGCAGGGCGGTTGGACAAATGGTTATGAATATTATCAGACCAATGCGAGCCTTTGCACATTCAGCAATATTTTCACCACAGCACCGGGATGGAATCCGAACAATTACCTGAATATCTGGGTGGTACAATGCAACAACAGCGTGCTTGGTTTTGCAGCACCTCCGGGCAGCCCGGCTACGGAAGACGGTGTGGTGATTATGCACAATTATATTGGCCAAACAGGAGCATCAGCACCTTATGATCTGGGCCGTACTGCCACTCACGAAGTAGGCCACTGGCTGGGGCTGCAACATATCTGGGGCGATGATGGAGGCGCCTGCACGGGTACTGATAATGTAGCCGACACACCCAATCAGGCCGATAATACTTTTGGCTGTCAGGCTGTAAACACCGTGCTCACCGATGCATGCTCACCTGCTGCGCCGGGTATTATGTGGATGAATTACATGGACTACAGCGATGATGCCTGCATGTACATGTTTACACAGGGGCAGAAAGCGCGCATGTGGGCCACCATTAACTCGGTACGTGCCGGCTTGCTTACTTCAACTGTTTGTCAGATTACCGGCACATCGCAGCAGGACTTGCAACCTATGCCTGCATTGTTTCCCAATCCGGCGCAACAAACCGCTGCAATTGAAATTCCGCAAGGCTATGGCGATGTACTAAGCATTGATATGTACACTGCAAGCGGGCAGCTTGTGTGGCAACAAAACCAGCCCGCACTCAACGAACAGCGGATTATGCTCGACCTCAGCACATTTGAAACAGGCGTGTACTTTATTCGCTTACGCACAGCCGGCGGCAACACGGTGCTGAAACTGATTCGCGAATAAATACGCACTTATTGGCTGCTTGCTAAGGCTGCTTCGGGAAACCGGAGCAGCCTTTTTTATGACAATTACCTGTATATGCATCAATTTTAAGCACACGCAGCCCAAAGGCTTTGTAACTTTGCATGCGCAGCAGGCAACCATGTTTTCTGCGAATGTTTTTATGATGCAAATTGCCCGTCCTTCCGCAGTGGCTGATTTACTCGAAGCCACCACCTATTCGCCCAAGCTGAAACAAATTGCCCGCAAGGTGCTAGACGGTGAGCGTATTACCCCTGCCGAAGGCGAATTGCTTTACACAGATGCCGATCTGGCCTTTGTTGGATCGCTGGCCAACCACATCCGCCAGAAACGCCATGGCGACTACACCTATTTCAACCGCAACTTCCATATCGAGCCCACAAACATCTGCGTGTATGATTGCAAGTTCTGCTCCTACTCGCGCCTGCTCAAGCAAAAAGAGGGTGCCTGGGAACTTTCCGTACCCGAAATGTTGCAGTTAGTACGCAATTACGACGGAAAGCCGATTACCGAAGTGCATATTGTGGGCGGCGTACACCCGAAAATGGGGCTCGACTTTTTTGCCGGCCTGCTTAAAGAAGTGAAAAATATCAGGCCCGATTTGCACATCAAGGCTTTTACCGCTGTGGAACTTTACTACATGTTCCGTAAGGCCAAAAAAACCGTGGAAGAAGGCTTGCAATACCTCAAAGACCACGGCCTTGATTCATTGCCCGGCGGCGGCGCCGAAATTTTCGATGAACAGGTGCGTGCCATTATTTCCGAAGATAAATGCTCGTCGGCAGAATGGCTTTACATCCATGAAGCGGCGCATAAACTCGGCATACCCTCAAACGCCACCATGCTCTACGGCCATGTTGAAAATTATGCGCACCGCATTGATCACATGGAACGCCTCAGACAACTGCAGGACCGAACCGGCGGCTTCAATACCTTTATTCCGCTCAAGTTCCGCAACAAAGACAATCAGATGTCGCACATTGCCGAAGTATCGGTAATTGAAGACCTGAAAAACTACGCCGTTTCGCGCATTTATCTCGACAATTTTGCACATGTAAAAGCCTACTGGCCCATGATCGGCCGCACCACCACACAACTGGCCTTGTCGTTTGGGGTAGATGATATCGATGGTACAATAGACGATTCCACCAAAATATACACCATGGCCGGTTCCGAAGAGCAGTCGCCCAAACTCAGCACCGAAGAACTTGTTAAGCTTATAAAAGATGTAAAACGCCACCCGGTAGAGCGCGATACACTCTACAATGTGGTGCAGGATTACTTAAATTTCGACTTTACTACAAATTCACCCGCCCAAAACGGAGCTCCGTTACTGAATTAAATCGTATTAATCCGGCAAAACAAAGAAAAATCATTGTCCGAAAAATATTTTACAATCAATTAATAAACAATCGTTTATAAAAACAGAAATCGGAAATGAATGTCCATAACAGGTACGAAACAAGTTTTGTTTAGGGGGGTGCAGTGATACATTTGTATCGTGTGACACCCAGAGATGGTTCAGCTATAAATCTTATCTCACACTGTTCACAGAGGGGTCCTGTAGAACAACTTCAAGGGTTTAGAAGATTTTGGTCTTCGCACACCAGGAAAATATACCCTGATACGCTACTGGGGTTAAAGCGTATCAGGGTTTCCTGTTTTTAGCCGGTTCCATTTTGAGGTGAATCTTTTCGTTGGGCTCCTCAGGAAAATCCTCATTTATAAAAATAAACTCCGGTTTTCCTTCGTCGCCCGCCTCAATCTTCACCTCAAAATGAAACCGGAATGCGTCGCCGGAGGTGAA
>JADBYT010000047.1 GCA_020402865.1 Bacteroidota bacterium
CCAAGAAAGCCACAAAACCTGCCGCGAAGAAAGCCGCGAAACCCGCAGCCAAGAAAGCCACAAAACCTGCCGCGAAGAAAGCCGCGAAACCCGCAGCCAAGAAAGCCACAAAACCTGCCGCGAAGAAAGCCGCGAAGCCCGCAGCCAAGAAAGCGACAAAACCCGCCGCGAAGAAAGCGACAAAACCCGCAGCCAAGAAAGCGACGAAGCCCGTAGCGAAGAAAGCTGCAAAACCCGTAGCCAAGAAAGCCACAAAACCCGCAGCCAAGAAAGCCGCGAAGCCCGTAGCCAAGAAAGCGACAAAACCCGCAGCTAAGAAAGCGACAAAACCCGTAGCCAAGAAAGCCGCGAAACCCGTAGCGAAGAAAGCCACAAAACCCGCCGCGAAGAAAGCGACAAAACCCGCCGCTAAAAAAGCCGCGAAACCCGTAGCGAAGAAAGCTGCAAAACCTGTGGCGAAGAAAGCGACAAAACCCGCCGCGAAGAAAGCCTCGAAGCCTGTAGCTAAGAAAGCGACAAAACCCGCAGCGAAGAAAGTCGCGAAGCCTGCAACCAAAAAAGCAGCCAAGCCCGCAAAGAAAGCCGCAAAGCGCGGTCGTAAATAATTTCAGAAAATCATTACCGGCAGTTGAAGCAATTTCAGCTGCCGGTTTTTTTGTGCCCTGCCGCTTACGCAGGATTCCGTACTTTTGCGCCCATGTCAGATACCAATTTCGTCGATTACGTAAAAATCTGCTGCCGCTCGGGTAAAGGCGGTGGCGGCTCGGTGCATCTTCTGCGCACGGCTCAAACGGCCAAAGGTGGCCCCGATGGCGGCGATGGCGGACGCGGAGGCCACGTAATTGTGCGCGGCAACAACCAGCTTTGGACATTGCTGCATTTGAAATACCGAAAACATGTAATTGCACAGGACGGCGAATCGGGCGGACGACAAAACATGTCGGGCGCTTCGGGACGCGATGAAATTATTGAAGTGCCGCTGGGTACTGTAGCTAAAGACGCGGAAACCGACGAAATCCTGTTTGAAATTACAGAGCATGGCGAAGAACGCATCATTGTACCCGGTGGGCGTGGCGGTTTAGGGAACCAGCATTTTGCAACGCCTACACGCCAAACACCACGCTTTGCTCAGCCCGGCGAACCCGGCCGCGAAGAATGGAAAATTCTTGAACTCAAACTCCTCGCCGATGTCGGACTGGTGGGTTTTCCTAATGCCGGTAAATCTACACTGCTCTCTGTGGTGAGTGCCGCAAAACCCGAAATTGCCGACTATCCCTTCACCACTCTGGTGCCCAATCTGGGTGTAGTAGGTTACCGCGATCACCGTTCGTTTGTGATGGCCGATATTCCAGGCATCATAGAAGGCGCACACGAAGGTCGCGGATTGGGTGTACGTTTCCTGCGCCACATCGAACGTAACTCCATGCTGCTTTTCCTCGTTCCGGCCGACAGCAGCGACATTGTACACGATTACGAAATCCTGCTCAACGAACTCGAACAATACAACCCCGAACTGCTCGATAAAAAACGCCTGCTCGGTATTTCTAAAGCCGACCTGCTTGACGATGAACTTTTCGATGCTCTGAAAAAAGACCTCGAAAAACAGCTTCGTAAAAAACACCGCATTCCTTTTGTTATTTTTTCTTCGCAAAGCGGAAAAAATGTCCAGAGCCTGAAGGATGAACTTTGGAAACTGATGAACAGCCCGGTCTGATTATTCCTTTTCTAAATCTTATCATTGAAAACCATGATGCTTTTGCCGTGGTTTTTAAACTCAGTTTGAAACGTTTTTAGTGTTTTTCCTGAAAATAGTTTCAGTAAATAGTGATTAAAGGCATAAATCACTACTTTTGGGCTGCCCATGAACTACCAGACCCGCCATCTCCTGCTGGCGCTGCTGGTGACCCTGGCCCCCTTCGTTGCAAGTGCGCAAAACGACCAGCGCATGCGTGTGTGTGAAGTTACGTTCGACCTTCAGAACGTAACCAGTGATAAAGACAGGGTAAAGGTTACCGCGGTGCCTCCTCCTGCCTCACGGCGAGTGGTTGAATATGCATTTCCATCGGTTCTTCCCGGCTTATACGGCTCAGTACAGGCGGGCAACTACATCAGCGAAATTGCTGCTTTTGATGATCGGGGGCATCGTGTGCGTGTGCGCCGCAAAGGGAAAAATACGTTTCGGTTTCATGTGCGTAAAGGACGTTCGCTGCGACGGATTGAGTATTGGGTTGACGATGTATTTGATGCCGGAAATGCTACAGGTACCGTGCCGCAGGCTGCAGCCACACGGTTTGAAAGCGGAAAGGAGTTTATGCTGCAGCAGGCATTTATGGTGGGCTGCTTTACACATGCGCCTGATGCTGCTTACCGCATAACGGTATTACATCCCCAGCATATTTATCCTATTACCGCACTTCCTTTCACACGCGAAACGCAAAGCCGCGACAAATTTTTCTGTCCGAATTATCAGAAACTGATTGATCAGCCCATATTGTATGGAGAGGCTGACACGCTGAACACCACATTCGGGCATATCAGTTTGCGCGTGGCTGTTACAGGTACAAATCATGCCGGGCGGGCACGTATTATCCGACGTGTACTTGCACCGCAAATCAGTGCCATGCAGCAGCTCACGCAGGGCACCTCGCCGCTTTCTTTTCTTATGATTTATCGGTTTGATGCTACCACCGATAATGAATTTCAGTGGAGCGGGGCAGAACACGAAGGCTGCGGTTATTTCTGTTTGCCCGATGTGGAAGACGAAAACCAGTTGGCGCAAATGGTTGATGAACAAACTGAGGGAACGCTTTACCGTATGCTGCCTTCCTTTACCGGTGT
Source organism: Bacteroidota bacterium (assembly GCA_020402865.1). Lineage (NCBI taxonomy): Bacteria > Pseudomonadati > Bacteroidota > Bacteroidota bacterium. Next base: position 2,839 of record JADBYT010000047.1, read on the forward strand.
ACTCGCACAATCGCAAAACGAAATGTTTCGTGAAATTGCGGCGGTGCCTGAAGTGTGGTGGTTTGGCAATGGCATGGCCGGATACATGAATCTGCTTGCAGCCGTGCGCGATTCGTCGATGAGTGAAGAGATGTTTATGGAAAAACTGCGCATGGCGATTCAGCTTAGCGAAACCGCGCCTAAAATACCGTTCACTGATCAGAAAGCCATTGCCCGCGCGCTGGCACGGCCTGATCAGGCTGCGGCTTTGCGGGCCCGCGCTTTGGTTACTGTTTTCCTGCTTGATATTCAGCTCGTAAATATGACGCAAACCAACACCAACCTCGGTTTGCAGTCGCTCTTTATGGACATGCTGGAAGGAAAACAGCATACCGGCAACGAGGAGCTTAAATCAATCATTGCCAAAAATAACGGCTGCAATGTCAATGCGTTTTTTGCCAATTACGTGTACAACAGTAAACCGCTTCCGCTTGTCGAATCGCTCGAAATGATTGGCTGGGCCTATGCCCCCGATGCAATTGACTCGGTGCTTAGTTTTGGATTTTTTACGCTGCAGTACATGGAAAGTAACGATGCGTTTTATGTACGCACAGCAGCTCCCGACAATCTTTTCGGCCTGCGCAGCGGCGACCGCATTCTCAGTGTTGACGGTGTTCTTGTAGGGATTGATAATTTTGAATACGCCATGTTGCCGGTGTACGAGCCCGAAGAAGGTTTGCCTGTAAGCCTTCGTTTTATACGCGGCAGCAATAACGATGAGCGCACCGTTATGCCCGAAATGCGCGAAGAATTAGTGCGGCATTTTGTGCGTATTGATCCGGCCGCCACCCAAAATGCACAGGTAAACCGCAACCGTTTGTTGCACTGCGAGAGTTCGTGGGGAAAAAAGGAGTAACCTCACATTGCCGAAAGAACAGGTACATTCATTTTTCGTAAACCAGTTTTTAAATTATGTTTCGCACGGTAATTCGCTGGCACCGTATTTTTAACAGTGCTGCCGATGCACTCAAACGTATTCCGCCCGGCAGGCCGCTGCTGCTGCATGTGGCCGGCCGCAAAGTGTGTGTGGTAAATGCGAATCAGCCCGGAAGTGATGCCCCGCCCGCATTTGCCGCTATTGAAGAACGCTGCCCGCACAACGGCTTTTCACTTGCTCAGGGGCAGACCATCTTTACAGAAAGCGGAGAATGTGCCCTTGTGTGTCCGCTGCATCGGTATGCATTTGGTGTACATAATGGAAGGCGTGTAAACGGAGGTGGCGAAACCGCACGCGCTTTTCCGGTTGAAGTGCGCCACGACGGGGTGTACCTCGGTACGGAAGAAATGGAGTGGGGCTGGAAAAAGAAAACAAACTAAGAAGCTGTCCAGATTTTGTTTTTGAGATTTGTTATGAGTTCATTTTTTCTCAGACAAGGCGGGGTTTGCAGCAGATACTTGGAGAGTATCAGCAAAAACTCCAACGAAGGATGAGATAA
>JADBYT010000048.1 GCA_020402865.1 Bacteroidota bacterium
ATCACCATATAGTTATGCATCCGGTGGCTTCGATGAACTCAGCCGCCGGAAGCAACAAGTTCCGGTGATTGAGCTTGTCGAAATCACCGGGCAGTTATGCATCCGGTGGCTTCGATGAACTCAGCCGCCGGAAGCAACAGGTTCCGGTGATTGAGCTTGTCGAAATCACCGGGGAACTTTGATAATTACAGCACTTTGAAGATAATTGACACTTTTTTGTATTTTTATTTAATACAAAATTAAAATAAATGAAAGGTTATATGTACATATTGAAGTGTTCAGACGGTTCCTACTACGTTGGCAGCACAACTAATCTCGAATTACGCTTGCAGCAACATCAGCGTGGTGAAGGCGCCAAACACACAAAAAAAAGACTGCCTGTAGAACTAGTTTACTTCGAAGAATATGACAGAATTGATGTGGCATTTTACCGTGAGAAACAGGTGCAGGGATGGAGACGTGAGAAAAAAGAAGCATTAATTAATGGAGACTTTGGTTTGTTACCAGAGTTATCGAGGAGACATTAAATCCGGTGGCTTCGATGAACTTAGCCTCCGGAAGCAACAGGTTCCGGTGATTGAGCTTGTCGAAATCACCATATAGTTATGCATCCGGTGGCTTCGATGAACTCAGCCTCCGGAAGCAACAGGTTCCGGTGATTGAGCTTGTCGAAATCACCATATAGTTATGCATCCGGTGGCTTCGATGAACTTAGCCGCCGGAAGCAACAAGTTCCGGTGATTGAGCTTGTCGAAATCACCATATAGTTATGCATCCGGTGGCTTCGATCCTCGCAAGAATTACAGGTACTCCGCCACCGACAGACTACATTAACTCATCGCACTGTCAGAGTAAAACTCATTTAGTAATCCCCCAAAACACTTATTCCCTACCTTTACGCACACACCTATGTGCGGCATTACAGGCATTGTTAATCTTTCTTCACGCCCACTGCATCTTACCGAAGCAGCGCAGGCCATGAATACCGCCATTGCTCACCGCGGGCCAGATGGCGAAGGATTTCTGGCGGTTGATGAACACGGTAATACCACGGCACTCAGCGGCCTTCATACACCACAGGCCTTGTGCAACATGCCCCACCCCCACAGTCCGCACCAAAACATTGCTGCCTTTCACTCATCGCCGCGCTTTGTGTTCGGGCATCGACGGCTTGCCATTATCGACATCAGCGCTGCCGGGCATCAGCCGCTTTGTACGGCCGACAAACAGTTGTGGATTACCTACAACGGCGAACTCTACAACTACATTGAACTCCGCGCCGAACTCGAAAGCAACGGCGTACACTTTCATACGCATACCGACACTGAAGTGGTGCTCGAAGCCTACCGCGCCTGGGGCGAAAACTGCCTGACACGTTTCAACGGTATGTTTGCCTTTGTGCTTTGGAACCGTGCAACACACCAACTCTTTGCCGCGCGCGACCGCTTTGGCGTAAAGCCGTTTTACTATTACCACGATGCGGAGGTGTTTTGCTTTGCTTCCGAGCAGAAAGCACTGCGCAAAAATCCGTTTGTAAAAACGGCGCTTCACATGGAAGCAGTTGCCGATTATTTTGCCGGCAGCGAAATTGAATACCAGCCTGAAAGCTTTTTTGCCAATATTCTTGAACTTTTTCCGGGCTGTGCGCTCAGCATTAATTTGCAAAGCAATGAAGTAAAGCAATGGGCCTGGTACAGCCTCACCATTAACCAGCGGTTTGTCAACCCTGCGCCCGAACGCTTTGCGGCGCATGTGGAACTGGTGCGCGAGCGTTTGTATGAAGCCATACGCCTGCGCATGCGCGCCGATGTGCCCGTGGGCGCCTGTCTGAGCGGCGGTATCGACAGTTCGGCTATTGCGGGCATTATGGCCGATGTGGTGCGCAACCACGGCAATGTAAATGTGGGCGAACGCATGAAACTGTTTACAGCTGTGTTTGATGATGCACGCATCGACGAACGCCGCTGGGCGCAGGAAGTAGTGGCGCGCACACAGGCCGAATGGCACACCGTGCAGCCCCAGCCGCAGGAATTACTGGCCGATCTGGAAGAACTCATTTACAGCCAGGATGTGCCCATCTGGAGCACCAGCACCTATGCGCAGCATCGTGTGATGAAACTGGCAGCGCAAAACGGCATACGTGTACTGCTCGACGGGCAGGGCGGCGACGAATTGTTTGCCGGCTATCATCCTTACTTCCGTGCATTCTGGCGCGAACTGCTGGGTAATGGCGAATGGGGCACGCTGCGCAGTGAAATGAACGCATTTGACGGCCCCGCGCTGAAATTCATGCTGCGCGAACAGCTGAAACAACGCACCTTTCCCGCACTCCCGGCCGCACTACGCAAAAAACTCATGCTGCGCGCATACCCCGAATTCAGCTACCTCAATCCGGAACTGATTGACAGCTATGTGCGGCGCCGCAATACGCGTACGCCGCAAACGCTTAACGAAATGCTGCGCGGCGAGTTTGTAAACACGCGGCTGAAAGGATACCTCAAATGCGAAGACCGCTGCTCCATGTGGCATTCGGTTGAATCGCGCACGCCTTTTGCCGACGATCATTTGCTTATTGAAACCGTGTTTGCGCTGCCCGGCAGCATGAAAATACACCAGGGCTACACCAAAGCCCTGCTGCGCGAAGCCGCCGCCCCCTGGCTGCCCGAGGCTATACGCACGCGACGCGATAAAATGGGCTATGTGACGCCAAACAATAAATGGATAACTCAACTCCGAAACGAATTCAGACCCTATTTTGAACAGAATTTCGACGGAATTTTCAATAAAGAACGCCTGCTTAAAGAATACGACCAGCTGTTTAGTCCGCAGGGGGATACAGATACCGGCAGGGTGTTCAAATTTATTGCCTTTGCCGTGTGGCGTAAAGTGCATAATATGTAATGAACATGTACACCAAAGCCTATTCGTTATTTTCTGCCGATCAGCAACTGGCTGATGAATTGCGTAAGCTGGGCACATCGCGTGTGTTTAAACACGGCGAAACACTTACCGGCACAGGCAGCTACATACGCAGTATTCCGATTGTACTTAGCGGACGTATTAAAGTAACGCAGCGCGATGAAGAAGGACGCGACCGGTTTCTGTATCATATCATGCCGGGAGAGAGTTGTGTAACCATGTTTTCGGGCGGATTGGGCGGCATGAGTATGGTTACCACCACAGCCGATGAAGAATCGGAAGTGTTGCTGGTGCCCATTGAAAAGGCGCGAGAACTTGCGCAGCAGTTTCCGCAGTTTACCGATTTCATCTTCATGCTTTACAACAAACGCTTTGAAGATTTACTGCAACAGCTGCAGGAACTAACCACGCAGCCCATGGCCGTAAGGCTTATCAACTTGCTGCGCCGCCACGAATACAACAAAGGCGGCGAAATACGCATCACCCACCAGCAACTGGCTGATGAACTTGGCTCGGCACGTGAAGTGATCTCACGCACACTCAAGCAACTCGAAAAAAGCGGTGTGGTGGAACTTGGCCGCAACAGAATTAAGCTTACCGGCAAAAATCCCGATACTGTGTAACCTGAGTTACTGAACAGCTGAAAACTGTATTACACCTTTGCTTCACTAAACTCAACAACTATGTTAGGCATACTTAAAAACCTGTTTGGCAACGGAGGGGGAATTCCCGAAGAAGTACTTACAAATCCGAAACTGACCATTGTGGACGTGCGCACACCGGGCGAATACAAAGGCGGACATATTAAAGGCTCTATCAATATTCCGCTTGATCAGCTGGAAAAAAATCTGGGAAAGCTCAAGGGTAAAGAGCCTATTGTACTCTGCTGTGCTTCCGGCATGCGCAGTGGCAGTGCACACCGTGTAATGAGCAGCAAAGGCTTTACCAATGTATATAACGGCGGCGGCTGGTCGTCGCTCAGATCTCAACTCGGAAAATAATGTCGCGCTTTCAGGAACTGATCAATTCGGGAAAACCCGTACTGGTTGATTTTTTCGCCACCTGGTGCGGTCCGTGCAAAGCACAGGCGCCAATTCTGGAACAACTGGCCGAACGTGTGGGCGATACGGCGCATATTCTGAAAGTGGATGTGGATAATAATCCGCAGGCTGCTTCTATATATGGTGTGCGTGCTGTGCCCACGCTCCTGCTGTTTCAAAATGGCAAGGTGGTTTGGCGGCACAGCGGCGTAATGGGCGCAGCTGAGCTCGAACAGCTTATCCGTTCGCACACTTAATGGCTTTCCTTATCTTTACCACATGAAAAAATTACCGTTTATTCTGGCGGCTGCATTCGCTGTCATTCTTCTGATACAATGCCAGCAGCCTCAGGGCGCACTTCCCGCTCCGCAATTTTCACAACAGCTTGCCAAGCTCGATAACGAACAGCTGATTGATGTGCGCACACCTGAAGAATATGCTGCAGGACATATTGAAGGTGCAGTAAACATCAACTTCTACGGCGATGCGTTTGACAATGCGATTTCTCAACTCGATAAATCGCGGCCGGTTTATGTGTATTGCAAAGTAGGCGGCCGCAGTGCCAAAGCCGCTGCCAGCATGCGTTCGAAAGGATTTACCAATGTGGTTGAATTACAGGGCGGATTTGATGCCTGGAACAGCGCCAACTTCCCGGTGTCTGTGACTAACACACCTGCGGCTCCGCCGGCTACCGACGGAAAAGGCAATCCGGTGGTGGTTGACAAGCCTTTCTCTAAAACTGTTTACCTCGAAGAAGTACGCAAAGACCGCTACACATTAGTTGACTTTGCGGCCGGCTGGTGTGGTCCCTGCCGCATTCTGGCTCCGCGCATCGACGAGGTGCAGAAGGAAATGAATAACGGCTTTACCCTGCTGAAAGTGGATGCCGACCGCGACACCGACATTTGCGATTCGCTGCGCATTACTGCATTGCCTACGCTTGTGTTTTACAAAAACGGCAAACAGCTCTGGCGCCAGACCGGCCTGCTCGAAAAATCGTCGCTCGATCAGATGATCCGCGATGCGATGAAAGAATAACGATTCTGCTTTCCGAAGAATTTACAACGCCCTGTGCCCTTCGCACGGGGCGTTATGCTATTTTTGCTCCAATCAAACGCACGCACCATGCCCAGTTTCGACATTGTAAGTAAAATAGATGCGCAAACACTTGATAACGCCATCAACAGCGCACGTAAGGAAATCATCGGCCGTTTCGATTTCAAAGGCACAAAAAGTACCATTGATCTCGACAAGAAGAATCTGGTGCTTACCATTCTTACCGAAGACGAAATGCGCCTTGAAGCCATTATTGATGTGATCCGCATGCGCATGATCAAACAGCAGCTCGATCCGCGCAGCCTCGACGAAGGCAAGGAACACGCCGCATCGGGCAGCATGATACGCAAAGAAGTAACTGTACGGCAGGGTGTAGATAAAGACACTTCCCGCAAACTCATTAAAGACATCAAAGATTCAAAACTGAAAGTGCAGGCGCAGCAAATGGATGATATGGTGCGTGTAACCGCCAAGAAGATCGACGATCTTCAGCAGGTAATTGCACTGGTTCGTAAAGGTGAATATGATTTACCTTTTCAGTTTGTGAATATGAAGTAGGAAGAATTGCGGTGGCTTCGGCATACTCCGGTGATTGAGCTTGTCGAAATCACCGGGAGAAAAAGGCTCCGGTGATTGAGCTTGCTGAAATCACCGGGGGATAAAGGCTCCGGTGATTGAGCTTGCTGAAATCACCGGGGGATAAAGGCTCCGGTGATTGAGCTTGTCGAAATCACCGGGAGAAAAAGGCTCCGGTGATTGAGCTTGTCGAAATCACCGGGAGAAAAAGGCTCCGGTGATTG
>JADBYT010000049.1 GCA_020402865.1 Bacteroidota bacterium
AGAGAAGGGGAAAGAGAGTGAGAGTGAGAGTGAGAAAGAGTATTAGAAAGAGAAAGAGAAAGAGAAAGAGAAAGAGAAAGAGAAGGGGAAAGAGAGTGAGAGTGAGAAAGAGTATTAGAAAGAGAAAGAGAAAGAGAAAGAGAAAGAGAAAGAGAAGGGGAAAGAGAAAGAGAGTGAGAAAGAGAGTGAGAATTAGAAAGAGAAAGAGAAAGAGAAAGAGAAAGAGAAAGAGAAGGGGAAAGAGAGTGAGAGTGAGAAAGAGAAATAGAATTAGAAAGAGAAAGAATGAAAATTTATTTGCAGGGTAAAATGAATCAGACTAAATAAGAATGTAAATGAGGATATGAAACGGTTTGCTTGTGCTGCTACCGTCCCAACTCCCGAAATGCCCTGCGCAGGATGGTAAAATCGTTTCCAATCTTGTAATCTTTGGCATACAGCATATTGAGGCGTGTGCCCACTACGGCGCTGCGCTGGTTTTGCGGTAAAAGATCGTCGGTGTGGAGTATGGCGGGGCGGAGTTTGGGAAGATGCAGGTGTGCATCGGTACCGGGGGCGTAGCCAACCCAGGTGCGCAGGCCGGCAAGTACACGCACAATATTGGGGATGAATCCGGCCGGACGACGCATCAGCCACATGAGCAGCGGCGAAAGCGGCAGCAGCAGCAATGCCGAAGCTACATCAAACACCCGTTTGTTGCGACGGTTTACAGGCTTGCTTACCGAGTTGATGTCAATCACATACAAATCGCCGGCTGTGTCTATGGAGTTGCTGCCGATGATGGACAGGCTTTCGGGCGGAGCAATTTTGTAATCGACCGTGCGGGGCGTGTGGAGCAGCGCCATGCGGTCTATGATGTCTTGCGCGGCAAGATCTTTGGCGCAGAAAATCACTTCGTCTATGCTGTAAATAGTCACCACTTCATTGAGCTGCCCGAAGCGGCCAATGAAAGCGGGGTCGCTCATTTCTTCGTTGCTGCTGCTTACAAAGCCAATGAAGCTGCTGGTGACGCCCGTTTGGTTGAGCAACGCTTTTACGCGGCGGCATTCGTCGGGACTGCCCACTACGGCAATGCGCTGGGGATGGCCGCTGTCTATGCGCAGCGATTTGATGCGCAGTGCATGAAAAGCCAGCCGGCTCAAGAGCAGTTCGCCCAGCGCCCAGGCCGCGCCCAGCAGAATAAGCGCCCGCGAAAAACGAAGCGTTTCGGGCAGCAGCGCATAGCCGATAAGAATGGCCGCTGTGCCTGCCACCACACCGCGCACAATTTTTAAAAGCCGCACGGGCTTATCATACCCGCCGCTGAAATACACGGCCGTGAGCCACACCAGCACATACACCGGAAACAATACATTCACCACTTCGGGCGAATAATAGTTTCCGGAATCAGCCAGTTTTACGTTGGCTTCGTAGTAGTTCTTTATGAAATACAAGCCAGCCAGCATGAGTGTGGCATCCAGCAGCGGCAGCGCAAGTGCCCGTAATGCGCGCATGCACAAAGCCGCACCTGCACGCAGATACACGGCCATGTTGATGAGCAACGAAAACAGCCGTGCATTCTTCTGCGAAAAGTGCTTGCCCGCAAAAATGATCATGGCGCGGTAAAACACAAACACATAATTCACGCTGCTTTTCTTCGTGCTCTCGCCTTTGTAGTGAATAATGCGCGTGTCGTGGAAATAGTAGTTTTTCCAGCCGCCAAGCTGTATGCGGTACGAAAGATCAATGTCTTCGCCATACATGAAAAAATCTTCGTCCAGCAAGCCCACTTTATCCAATGCCGTTTTGCGCATCAGCATAAACGCACCCGAAAGAATGTCCACTTCGTGTGTCGCATTGCGGTCGAGAAAGCCAAGATGGTAACGCCCGAATTTTTTCGAACGCGGAAACAAGGCCGAAAGGCCGAATATCTTGTAAAACGCCACCGCCGGCGTAGGCAGTCCGCGTTTTGATTCGGGCAAAAAACGGCCCTTTCCGTCAATCATCTGCACGCCCAGTCCGCCCGCATCGGGGTGCGCATCCATAAACGCAACCACTTTGGTAAAAGTACTTTCCTCTACCACCGTATCGGGGTTGAGCAGCAGAATATATTCGCCTTTGGCCACACGCATGGCCTGGTTGTTGGCTTTGGAAAAGCCTGTGTTTTCGCGGTTGGCAATTAAATGAACCTCGGGAAATTTTTCCTGCACCAATTGCACCGAACCATCTACCGAATTATTGTCCACTACATACACTTCGCCATCAATACCCTGCATGGCTTTGCGCACGCTGTGCAGACACTGTTCGAGAAAGTGCTGCACATTGTAGTTGACAATTACAACGGTTAGTTTCACTCCGGTTTGGGATTTTGTGCGTTGGCTTTTTCGGCGGCTGCTTTGTATTCCTGTAACAGGGCTGTTGCAGGGCCGCGTTCAAAAAGGGAAAAGAAGCCCGACTGTTTTGCTTTTTCGGCTACGGCATCGGGTACAAGCACAAGTTGCAGCGTACCTTCTTTATGCAGCACCGAGTAAAATGCCGCGCCTTTTTTCTGCTCGCTCAGGGCTGTATTTATATCGGTAATCAGTTCGGGCGACCAGATTGAATCGTATTGCTGGTAGGCTTTTTCGTAAAGCTGGTTGCCAATCTGGTAGCGCACAACGTGGGTTGACGGGCTTACCTGTTCGTCGGCCAGTTTCGAAGGATCGAGCAGATTGCCGGATACGGATGCAAGGTTGAGGAGCACATCGCCGTAGGGATAATAATCGTTCAGCGAACGGAAATCGGCAATGGCAAAGAAGCGTGCAAACTCGTCGAAAATATTTTCCTGCGCATAGACCGATGTTTGCCGCACCGCTGCGCGTGCATCGCGCCACCACGCGCTGTCTTTAGCCGTAAGCAGGCCGGTAGCTGCAAAGCGGTTCAACGCATCTTCGGTTTTGGCGGTGGTGTACACGTCAAATTCGTTCAGGTCTTCGAGCATGAGCTCATCAACCGCAAGTGCAGCCCGGGCTTGTGCCTGGGTGAGCCGCAACAAACCAAAGCGCCTCAAATCAACCTGAATTTCGCGCTGGTCGATAGTTTTTTTGCAATCGCGGCAGAGGTAGGGCACCATAAACAGGCGTGTGCTGTCGGCCCGGTCGGCCAGCAGTTTGTTGAATGTGCGGTAGAAAAGCAAATCGGTTACATCGTCTTTATACCAGTCGTGGCGGCGTTCGTAAGTGATTCCGCCGGTGGTGAAGCGGGCGAGGGCGTAGGCGGTGTCTTTTTCGCCGGGTTCGGAGGGCAGAAATTCGCCGCTCACATTTTCGGCTTTGAGGTCGGGCCAGCGGCGGGCTAATTTTTCAAACTCCGGTGTGTAAAGTTGTGCCGCATTCATGAGTGTATCGCCGCCCAGTTTTATTTCGAGCAGTGCGCCGGCGCGTAACAGCAGTTCCTGCAGTGCGTTGAGTGAGTCGGCTGCAAGGCTTACTTTTTCGAGCGAGTCGAGGGCAGCATCATTTTTAACCACCAGAATACCGCCGGTGCGCAGTTGCAGGGCCGCAGTATGTAAATCGGCTTCGCGCGGACTGCGGGTTGTTTTTTCTTTTTCCGGCTGCTGCGAGCAGGAGGCCATAAAAAGGGCCGCCGGAAAAAGCAGTATGAAAAGCGTATATGGCTTAATGCGCATCACTATTCGGGTTTGGCAAGGTCTTTATCAAACGCTTCAAGCATTTCGCCCCAGCTTATGGGGCGTTCTTTGGGCAGCGGATAAGTGGAAGCAAATTTCGTAAAAGCCAGCCATTCGGGCTCGGTAAAACCCAGGCGGCCCATTACGGGTTTCATTTTTTCCATTTGTTTGCGCTCAAAACGCACACTGCGCAGGCTGTCGAGTGTCATTACCTGCTGCTTGAGCTGGGTGTAAGTGCCGGTGGTTTTAAACTCGTTGATGTGCTTGAGCACATCGCCGTAAGTAAGCGTATCGTTGCCGTTTTGCTGCTCAAAGGTAATGAAGTCGAGTGCCAGATTGGGCACTACATATACAAAGTCGAAACTATCCAGCCCGCAGGCTGTCATCAGGCGCAAATCGGCCAGCAGCTTTTTTCCTGTGGCATCTACGCGCACGCGGCGACGCAAAATGCTGCAGTCGTTCTGGCTGCGTCCATCGGTTGTGCTGTCGGAATGCAGCCAGACGGCCTGTCCGGTTGTATCGGATACCGTGTCGCGGCGGAGCGAATAATCCGGCGTTCCGGGTTTGGTATCGGTACAGGCAGCCAGCAAACCGAGCAAAGCAGCAAGCAGCAGGAATTTTTTCATCGGGCGTTAAAGATAATTGATTTGGCGCAGCGGCGGTGGTTCCGGCTGCTCAAGGTATAGTGCAAACACGCTTTGTCTGGCCGGTTTATTGCAGGTTTCAAGGCTAAATACATTTTTTTACTGTTTCTGTACCCTGCACCAGTTAAACCTTTGCACGTTGCTTTCGTTTAATCTCCACAACCTTTGCCCGATGATGAAAAAATTACTCCTCGCGCTGCTTGTTTTCACTGCATTCCGCGCTTCTGCACAGTCGCTTTACTTCCCACCGCTAACAGGTAATACGTGGGATACCCTTTCGCCCGCCTCGCTGGGCTGGTGCCCCGATAAAGTTGACTCGCTCATTCAGTTTGTGGGCAGCCGGAACACCAAGGCCTTCATCGTGCTCAAAGACGGTAAAATTGTCATCGAAGAATACTACGGAACCTTTACGGCCGACAGTCTCTGGTACTGGGCTTCGGCTGGCAAAACACTTACTGCTTTTACCGTGGGCATTGCCCAGCGCGAGGGCTACCTGCAACTGAGCGATACCACTTCCGATTATCTCGGCACCGGCTGGACAGCCTGCACACCGGCGCAGGAAGAAAAAATAACCGTCTGGCACCAGCTCACCATGACTTCCGGCCTCGACGATGGTGTGCCTGATCATCACTGCACGCTTGATACCTGTTTGCAATACCTTGCCGATGCCGGTACACGCTGGGCCTATCACAACGGGCCATATACCTTGCTCGACGGGGTAATTGAAAATGCTACAGGGTTTACACTCAACCAGTACATCACCCAAAAAGTGAAAGCACCCACCGGCATGACCGGCCTGTTTATTCCCAGCGGGTACAACAATTTATACATCAGCAATGCCCGCAGCATGGCGCGTTTCGGTTTGCTGCTGCTTAACCGCGGGGTATGGAATACCACGCCGGTGCTTAACGATACGGCTTACTTTAACCAGATGGTCAATACTTCGCAGCCGCTTAATCAGTCGTATGGCTACCTCACCTGGCTCAACGGGAAAAATTCGTTTATGGCACCGGGGCTTCAGTTCCAGTTTCCCGGCTCGTTCAACCCCAATGCACCTGCCGATATGTTTTGTGCTTTGGGCAAAAACGGGCAGTTTATTGATGTGGTGCCGAGCCAGAATATTGTGCTTATCCGCATGGGCAATACCCCCTGGGCCAATAATGATGTGCCTTTTACGCTTAACGACACCATCTGGATAAAGCTCAATGAGGCCATGTGTGCGCCGCAGGCCGTAACTGAATTTACTCAGCCTCAATTCACGCTGTCTCCCAATCCGGCAGCTGATGTACTTAACTTTTACTGGCACGGAAATAACGCCCAGCTGGAAGTATTCGATTGCAGTGGCAAACGTATTACAAGCCGTCAGCTGGCCTTTGGTCCGGGCAGTATTGAGGTGAGTGATTGGGCGGGTGGACTTTATTTTGCGCGGATTACCGGTGAAAATACGGTGCCCCATACCCAAAAAATACTCATCTCCCATTAATTGTTTGATATACAGGTGTAAAATGAAAAACGGGAGCACTGTCTGTCCGCAGCAGTGCTCCCGTTAGGTAAGAAGGCCGATATTGAGCTGTTAATTTTTTGACACACACTCCAGCGTCAACACCGGCTTCTTAATTTCGCTTAGTAACGGAATTCGAGTATCATGGGAATTTCGTATTAATTGGGACTTATGATTGTTTTGTTTCTTTCTGGAGCCAAAGTATCCCGGATATTAGCCGTTCGCAAGTAATCACTAACAAGGAGTGTTAACGAGTGCTAAATAGTGCTAAATCCCCATGGCAAATTGTGCTTTTGAAGTTATTTCTGCGTCTGCTTAGATAACGCAGACGGGTCAAACCTCCTAAATCACACACATGAAGCGTCTTCTTCTTTCCCTTTTATTCGTTGTGCCGGCTTTAAGTCCGCTTTCGGCACAAACTCCCGCTCCCGTGCCCGAAGAAACACCGCATATTGATCTGGTGTTTTGTTTGGATGCCACCGGCAGCATGAGCGGACTGATTAAAACAGCCAAAGAGAAAATCTGGGACATTGTCACCAGTCTTTCGCAAACTACTCCCGCACCCGAAATCAGACTGGGCATGGTGTTTTACCGCGACCGTGGCGATGCATTTGTCACAAAAGTATATCCGCTTACTACTGATATAGACAGTGTGTATTCCGAATTGCTTGATATATCAGCCAAAGGCGGTGGCGATTCGCCGGAGAGTGTGAACCAGGCTTTGCACGAGGCGGTTTCGCAAATGAACTGGAGCGAAGGGGCAAAAGTGTACAAAACAATTTTTCTGGTAGGCGATTGTCCGCCGCACATGGATTATAAAGACGATGTGAAATATACCGAAACCTGTAAACTGGCTTCGCAAAAAGGCATTATCATCAACAGCATCAAGCTGGGTTTAAGTTGTACTGAAGCTGTACAGCATTTTCAAACCATTTCGGGTGCTGCTGAGGGCGAATACATTCAGCTGGGGCAGGATGCAGGCGATGTGGTTTTTAAAACACCGTTCGACGACAGTATCAATTACTACACCCGCCTTATCGAACGTTCGCGCATTTATTATGGCAGCCGTGAGATGCAGTACAAAAATTATCAGCGCAAGGAAAAGAGCGAAAAAATTATGAAAGAAGCCGATGGGTATGCCAATGCCGACCGCGCTTCCTACAACAATTCAAAATCGGGTGCAAAGAATTTTTATGGCGAATCAGAACTGATCAATGACCTCATTGAAAAACGGGTGGCCCTTGATTCCATTGCCGAAGAACGCCTTCCGCCCGAAATCAGGCAACTCCCGCGCGAGAAACGCCGCGCACACGTCGATTCGCTGGTGCAGCAGCGCCGCATCATGCAGGCGCATGTGGTAAGGCTCACACAGCAGCGCACCGCCTACATTGCAGCCGAGCGGAAAAAGCAAAACAGCACAAACGCATTCAGCGATCAGGTGTTTGCCATTATGCAAAAGCAGGCTGCCACCAAAGGCGTGGTGCTTAAACGGTAGTTTTTGTTTGTTTTGGTTACAACGCTGTCCGTAATACCGGGCAGCGTTTTTTTGTTGTGCGCTCAGGTATCACGGGGTGATATAAACGAATAATAATATTATAATTTAAGAGCCTGTTAGGATTTTTTGTTGCGCTTTGATTTTACAGGATTTTTTGGCCGATTGAGGCGCTTTTTGAGTCAATACCTGTCCCGACAGTATTGTCGGGATTGGCGAAAAAAGCAACGAAGAGCGGTCAAAAAAGACGCAAAATCATTAGTAAGAAAAAAT